>JBQCEI010000343.1:0-9756 GCA_051960375.1 Aureliella sp.
GTCGGTCTCGGCCAGTTTGCTGAACCTGGGCAGCGGCGGCGTGCGGATGGCGGTTACCAGCGGAGCCAGCGGCTCGCGCGGCCGCATCGCCCTGGATAGCTCGTCGCTGGCCATCGCGTTTAACCAAACGCTCGCCGCTCAAGACGCGCTCTTGTCGGTCGGCGGCTCGAGCTCGGGCGGCGGCGTGCTGATCAGTTCGTCGACCGATTCGTTCGACGGCGTGCTGCCGGGCGTCAAACTGACGCTCACCGAAGCCAGTCAAAAAGTGGTCACCGTCGATGTCACCAAGAACAACGACGGACTGAGCAAGCAGCTCAGCACGATCATCGATCAGTACAACAAGATGCACGATAAGCTGTCCGAGCTCACGTCGTTCGATCCGGTCAAGTTCACGACCGGATCGCTGTTCGGCTCGTCGGAAGCCTTGCGCATCGACTTGGCGTTCGGCCAACTCTTTTCAGGCACGCATTCCGGCGCGGGTTCGATCCGCTCGATCTCCGAACTGGGCGTCTCGTTCGATGAGAACGGCAAGCTGTCGCTCGACAAAGACCGCTTGCAATCGGCGCTCGACCGCGATCCAGACGCTGTGAAAAAATTCCTCTCCGACAAGGACAAGGGATTCTCGACGATCGCCAAGAAGGTCGCCGATTCGCTCGCCGGAACCGAGCACGGGGCGCTGATCAAGAAATCGGAAACGCTCCAGTCGAAGATCGACCTGAACAGCGACCGCATCGAGTCATTCAACAAACGCCTGGACAACCAGCGCGAGCGCATGCTGAAGCAGTTCTACGACATGGAGGCGGCGATCGCCAAGATCCAGTCGAACATGAGCTCGATCCAAAAGATCCAGCCGATCACCATGCCATCGGGCAACTAACCGCGCCGTCTTTTCCTCCGCGCTCTCCGCGCCCTCCGCGGTTAAATCGGTTTTCGGTTTTCGTGCGCTGCGTCGGCGAATATCTTACAATGCGTCTCTCGCCTGAGATTCATCTCACCTCACACTGCAACTTCTTCCCGGGAGCGCTGCTGTCATGTTGATCTTTGACGCACATTTGGATTTGGCCCTCAACGGAGTCGATTGGAATCGCGATTTGCGTCAAGCGGTCGACGACATCCGGGCTCAAGAGCAAGCGCTCAAGATGACCGGCCCGGGGCGGGGCAAGTGCACGCTCAGCCTGCCCGAACTGAAGCGAGCTCAGATCGGCATCTGCTTGACGACCTTGCTGGCGAGGCTGGAAAAGGAAATCGATCACACGTTCGGTTGGACTTCGCCCCAAACGTGTTATGCGATGGCCCATGCGCACTTGGCCTACTACCGGGCGTTGGAGCGCGACGGCTGGATGCGCATGTTGACCACCGAAGAAATGCTTAGCGAGCATGTGGCCGACCTGCGGGCGCGGCCCGATGAAACGCCGCTCGGCTTCATCCTGACGATGGAAGGTGCCGATCCGCTGCTGACACCCGAAACGGTCGAAGAATTCTACGAGCACGGCTTGCGGGCGATCGGGCTGACGCACTACGGCACCAATCGCTACGGCGGCGGCACGCGCAGCGAAGTGGGCCTGAGCCTCGACGCGATCCCGCTGCTGCGACGGATCGAAGAGCTCGGGATGACGGTCGACTTGACGCATCTGTCCGACGTCGCCTTCTGGCAAGTCCTCGATAACTTCGGCGGCCGAGTGCATGCCAGCCATCAGAACTCGCGCCGCATCTGCGACTGGCAGCGCCAGTTCAGCGACGCTCAGTACCAAGCGGTTATCGAGCGCGGCGGCGTGATCGGAATGGCCTGCGACGTGATCATGATCCAAAGCGGCTATGTTCGCGGCGTGACGCCGCCGGCCGAGAGCCTCGAGCGACTGGTCGACAACATCGACATCGTCTGCCAGTTAGCTGGCAACGTAAAACACGTCGGCATCGGCAGCGATCTGGATGGCGGCTATGGCAACGACCAAACGCCGGTCGATCTGAACCGCATCAGCGATCTGCAGCGCTTGCCTGAGATGCTGTCCGCTCGCGGTTACAGCCAGGAAGACATCGAAGCGATCATGCACGGCAACTGGCTGCGATTCTTCGGCGAAGTGCTCTCGGCCAGCAGCTCTGCGAGCATCTCCGCCAGCAGCTCAACCGCCGAAGCGACGATTTCGATAAACACGCAAGCCGTTTAGGCCGTGATAGAAGGCACCGCAGTCGAGATCGACAGTGGTGGTCGCTTCAAAAATTTCGCACAATCGCGCCGCCGCGGTCTCAACCCACGGCTGGCGCAGCTGTTCTTCATCCAGAGCGTTGGCGAGGAATTCGAGCAAGTGCCCCGAGCTGGCCAGCGTCAGAGCGAGGTCGCGCGACGAACCGGGCCGCTCGAGATAGTGGCTCGACAAGCTGCCATCGCCGCTGCGCATTGCTTCGATGTCGCGGACGCTTCCCTCGACCGTCCGCCGCGCATCGTCCCAGACCTGCGAGTCGGGCAGGTTCAACCGCTTTTTAGCCGCCAGAGCTCGCGCCAGGCCGACCAGGCGATGCGCGCCGCCGCAGGGACTCATCGTCAAATCGTAGCGGACTTCCTCGGCCACCATGCGCTCCCAACTCCACGTCGAGCCGTCCGAGGCGATCCACTCGGGCTGGTCGGGAAAGTAGTACGTGCTGGCGATCAGCGTCCAACTGAATTCATTCAGCGGATTGGTGCACGCATCCCAGCGGGCTTGCTCGGCCCAATCGCCCAGCGTGTACCGCTCGCCTTCGACGACCACTTCGTCGGTCGCGGGCAGTTCGGCCATGGCGCAAATCGCGATCCACTGGTCGACGTGTCCCTGGCCGGTGTAGCTGCCCGCTTCGAGCAGAGCCTTCACTCCGCGCCGGCCGTTGGGCAGTTTGGAACCGGGCATCAGTTGCCAGCCGCGGATGGTTCCTTCGTTGAAAGCGTAATCGACCGCCGAGACCAAGCCCCGGTCGGGCGTATCGAGCGGCAGCTTGCGGCCATAGCAAATGACGCCGTGCATGATCTGCCAGGCAGCGTTGTCGCGCGTCGACAGCCGTCGATTCTCCAGCCCCGCGGCCAGCACGCGATCGATGCGGCTCTTGAGCGACTTGGTATCTGCGTCCGGCGCCGAGGAGACTTGGGCCAGCTCCAGTTCTTCAGCCGTTGGCACTGGGGCCAAGCGATCGCAGCCTGAACCGACCAACATGCCGCCAAGGAGCAAGTATCTCAGCAAGTAACGCAACGCTTTCACCATCGAACTAAAGGAACCGTTTGAGTCTTTGCAGCGCAGATTCTGCGCCCCTTTACCATACCTCCCAGGCGTCAAAGTTCCAGCCGGGCTAAAAATTGAGCCATGAGTGGATGGGCTACGTCTAAGTCTCGTTGAGCATCGTAAAACTTCAGCGCCTGAAACCGCCCCGGAGGGGCCGTCGTCAGTAGCCCGGGGCGGAAGCCCCCGGGAACGAGCGATGCGCGCGATTATTCCCGCCCCGGAGGGGCCGTCGTAGACGGTGCGGCGGAGCTTACGCCGGCCCCTCCGGGGCGGAGACGGAGATGCGCCGCTGCTAACCGGGGCTTCCGCCCCGGCCTACTGACGACGGCCCCTCCGGGGCGACTGCGCGCCCTTCGCACCCCTGCGTTTCCAAACCCGCGCCCATCTCGCGCCCGAAAGCAGCCAATACTCCCAAGGTACATGACTTGCATCCCATTCGATGCGGCCGCGCATTCCCTCTGCAACTGCACTTTTGGCAGCTCTGCATGGTCTCAAGCGGAAGCGTGCGGCGGCTGATTTCATGGTAGGAGAAAAGAAGGCGATGTTTTTCGGCGATATGCTGATGTGGCTGTTTCTGGCACCGGCGATCATCCTGGCGCTCATTGCCCAGGGTATGGTCAGCTCGGCGTATGCGCGCATGAGCCAGGTGGCGGCTCGCATGAGCGGATTTGCCGCAGCGCGACGGATTCTCGACGGAGCCGGACTGCGGAACGTTCCGATCGAAATGACTCCCGGACATCTATCCGATCACTACGACCCAAGCCAGCGCGTGCTGCGACTGAGCCCCGAAGTCTACGAAGGGCATTCGATGGCCGCGGTGGGAATCGCTGCGCACGAAGCGGGACACGCGCTGCAGGATGCGCATCACTACGCGCTGATGGGACTGCGTTCAATGGCAGTGCCGATGGCGCAGATCGGTTCGAGCATCGGCGCGATGGTCGCTTCGCTGGGCATCTTTCTGACGCTGTCGGCTGCGCCGATTGGTCGGCCGGTGTTGCTGTTAGGGATCGTGCTCTATGCAGGCGTGGTGGCCTTCCAGCTCGTCAACTTGCCGGTCGAGTTCGACGCCTCGGCGCGCGCCAAGCGCTTGCTGGTCAGCGAAGGGATCATCGCGCGCGATGAAGTGGGCAACATCTCGCAAGTGCTCAACGCAGCCGCTTTGACCTACGTCGCCGCGACGCTGCAGTCGGTCCTGCAACTGGCTTACCTCATCTTCCGCTTCGTCGGCAGCCGCGATCGAGAGTAGGCGTTTTGAAGCGGCGTTACTGGCCAGCTCCTGTGTGACACTGGCTATGCCAGTGCTCTTTTTTTCGAAGTTTACCGCGTTCGTACCCGCGAACGCCGCTCCGATGGCGAGCAGTTTGGCAACATTTCTCGGCCGAAGTTCGATTGGCACTGGAGCGCTTTACCGGGCCTTCTGCCCCTTCAACTTCGAAGCAGAAGACACTGGCATAGCCAGTGCCACACTAGGAAGTGCGATGGCTTCAAAACTTACGCATCGGGTTACTCTGCGAGCTCCGCGTGCTCCGCGGAAAAACGGGCTCGGTTCCTAGCCACGATCAAGCTAGGAACATAGCGGCTGGCCAGGCCGATCAGAATGAAGCCTCCGCCGATCCAGGTCCACACTGGCGGCGGCGCGTAGCTAGGGTGATGCCGCCAGGCGATGAACACCCAGATTGGCAGCAGCAGCGGTTCGATCAGCGTCAAGAGCGAAGCCTCGGCCGCGCCGGTCGTGCGCAGACCGCGGGCGAACAAGATGTACGGCAGCGACATTTGCGCCACGCCGAAGAAAGCCAGCGCGATGTAGCTGGTGATCGGCACCGAGTGCGTGTTCTGCAGCACCCACGGCAGCAACAGCAGAATGCTACCGGCATGATTGAGCGAGATGAGCCACACCGAATCGACGTCGCGCATCGTCCGCAGACACAGAATCACGCCGGCATACGCCATCCCGGCCAGAATGCCCAGGCACGTCGCATAAGGCGAACCGTACCAGAGCTCCATCGAAAAAATCAGCCCGACGCCGGCGAAGCAGAAACCGAACATCGTCCAGTCCTGGCGCCCCGGCCGCTCGCCGAGAAACAAGCTCGCTAGGATCAGCACCCACACCGGCGATAAGTACTGCAGCCAAATCGCGTTGGCCGCTGGCCGGTACACCATCGCCGAGAGAAACGACCAGATCATCGCGGCAAAGCAAAAGACCATCGGGATCATCTGCCACCGCCAGGCCGGCCGCCGCAGCAGCGGCAACAGCAACACCAGAGCAAACAGGCTCCGCCAGAACGCGAGCAGAGCGCCGCGCGAGTCTTCCGGCCAGCTCTCAAACCACGGGGCTTTGACGAAGAAGCCGCTCGTGCTCCACAGTACCGCCGCAGCCGCGATCTGCAGCGGCCCAATCCATGTCGGAGAAGCTTGGGGCGCATGGACTGTTGTTGCGTGCGCGTTGGCTGCGTGCGCTGTAGCTGGCCGAGCTTCTACCAAGATATCTCGCTCAGCAATTTAAAACTTGTGGCCGCGCTGCGGACCGCGCTCGGTCAGCGTCAGGATTTCAGGTCCCGTCTCGGTCATCAAGATTGTGTGCTCGAACTGCGCGGAAAGCTTCATGTCGCGCGTGCGGACCGTCCAGCCGTCGGCCTTGTCCAGGCGAGTAAAGCGGCTGCCGGCGTTGATCATCGGCTCGACTGTAAAGCACATGCCAGGCAGCAAGCGTTCCTGCCGCGATTTGCGATCGGGCACGTGCGGGATATTGGGCGGCTGATGGAAGTCGCGTCCCAGGCCGTGGCCGACATATTCGCGAACGACCGAAAAACCTCGCTTTTGCGCTTCGGCGACGATCGCATCGCCGATGACGGCGACCGGGCAACCCGGATAGAGCGCATCGATGCCCAGGTACAAGCAATCGAAGGCGCACTGAGTCACCGCACGGGCTTCGTCGGAAACTTCGCCGACGAGAAACGTCTCGGATTGATCGCCGTGCCAACCGGCCACGATCGAGGTGACGTCGACGTTGATGATGTCGCCTTCTTTGAGGACCGTTTCATCGGGGATGCCGTGGCAGATCACGTCGTTGATGCTCGTGCAGCAACTCCGCGTATAGCCCATGTAGCCAAGCGTCGCAGGGGTATGGCCGTGCTTGATCGTGTACTCGTGTACCAGGCGATCAATTTCAAGAGTGGTAATGCCGGGCTTGATGAAGTCCCGGATATAGTCCATCAACTGCCCGTTGAAGCGACCCGCAGCCCGCATGCTCGTGCGACCGGCTTCGGTGAGTTGAAGTTTGCGTGGCTGCTGATTTTGAAGCATGGGATCAGGCACTACAGAGTTCAATGAATAAGACTTAACGGCTAGACGAGCACGGACGCAGCATCATAATCGATCTCGATGTCACCAGACCGACCGGGCCGCGTGCTAAGCATTATACGGCTCGCCACTGTGAATCGAAGGTTGGTCGATCGCAATTGATAAAAATCGTGAGACCGCCTCTGCGCTCTCCGCGTCCTCCGTGTTAAAACGGGAAAACCATGCGTATTGGCGTGCTGGAATGGGCAAGCTGCGGCGGAATGGCGAGCTCGACAGAACCGGCCTCTGCCTCGATCCGCACCGAAGGCTGGGCCATGTGCCGCGCGGCGCTCGCAAGCCTCGCCGCCGGAGGCCATCAAGCTCTTGCCGTGATCGATTCCCACTGCGCAATCGATCCACACCTTAGCCGCTATCGCAACCGCGCACGCAACACGGAACTCGAGCTCGTCGAACTATCGGCCGGCGAAGATGTGCAGAGCCAGTGGCGGCGCGTTTATTCCAGTTGTGACTACACCCTGGTCATTGCTCCGGAGTGCGACCGCATTTTGGTGCACTTGCTCGCCTGGTGCCGGCGGAACGGGATCCGAACGTGCAACTGCTCGGATACGTTTGTCGAGCATGCCGGCAATAAGTTGCTGACGGCAAAGTTTTTTCAGGCCCGCGGCGTTGCGCATCCACCCACGCTGTCGCTGGCCGACGCCCAGCGGCAGTGGGCAAGCGGCGGATCGGGGCAGCGGCTCGATTGCAGGTTCAATGAAGAGCTGGCATGGACTATCAAGCCGGTCGATGGCGCCGGCTGTGATGGAATGGTTCGCATATCCACGGGCGAGCTGCGCAGGCACGGCGGATTTTTGCGGCACCCGGCGATTGCTGCTCGCGGCGCGCTGAGTGAGACGGAGCGCAGCCGCTGGATCGTCCAGCCCTGGCTCCCAGGGCTGGCCTGCAGCCGTTCGGCGATCATCGACCGCGACGGCGGCCTGCACTGGCTGCCAGTAACCCGCCAGCACTTGTCGATCGGCGACCGCGTGGCATATCTCGGCGGCAGGGTCGAGCCGGAGCTGGCTGCCCGCATCCCGGGACTCGATGCCTTGCTGACGCGAGCCATCAATGCCCTCGGGGGTCAGCCGCTCGGCTGGGTGGGGGTCGACTTCCTGTACGACGAGAACAACCCGGAGCAACCGATCACCGTCATCGAAATCAATCCCCGGCTCACAACCAGTTTTGTCGGCCTGGCGACCGCCGGGGCACCTGACCTGGCGGCGAAGATCGTGGCCGCGGTGCACGGAGAGCCAGTCGAATTGCCCAGCCAGTGGCAAAAGATCGACTTCTCCACCGCGCCCTCGGCGTCTTCCTCCGCGTCTCTGCGGTAAAAACTCCCCGCCGGAAACGCCTCGACGAAGCGAGCATAAGTCGATAGAATTTCGGGCTTTGAGAGAAAATCCGCGCCAGTGGCACGCGGATTTCGGGCCGTTTGACAGGGCTGGCGAGGTATCTGTGATCCTAATTTTGCGAAGCGGCGCTACCGAAGAGGAGCTGGAACATGTGGTCCAGCGAGTCGAAGCGCTCGGCCTAACAGCCCACATCAGCCGCGGCACCTACCGCACGATCATCGGCCTGATCGGCGATGAAGACAAGACACGCGAAGAACCTCTGCGAGCCATTCCGGGCGTCGCCGACGTCATCCCGATCCTTCCCCCGTACAAGCTAGCTAGCCGCGACGCCCATCCCAAAGACAGCATCGTCGACGTCTCGGGAGTCAAGATCGGCGGCGGCAATCTGGGGATGATCGCCGGTCCCTGTTCGGTCGAAGAACCGGAGCGCATGGAGCGTATCGCGCTCGCCGTCAAACGCTCGGGCGCCAATATTTTCCGCGGCGGAGCCTACAAGCCGCGCACCAGCCCGTATGCCTTCCAGGGACTGGGTGAAGAAGGGCTGCGCATCCTGCAAGCAGCCGGCCGCGCGGCCAAGATGCCGATCGTCACCGAAGTGACCGATCCGCGCAACGTCGAACTGGTCGCCCAGTATGCCGACATGATTCAGGTCGGCGCCCGCAATATGCAGAACTTTGTGTTGCTGACCGAAGTCGGCAAGACGAAGCGGCCGATCCTACTGAAGCGCGGCATGGCCGCTTCGGTCAACGATCTACTGATGAGCGCCGAATACATTCTCTCGCAGGGCAACTCGCAAGTCGTCCTGTGCGAGCGCGGCGTGCGCGGTTTCGATTCGGCGACTCGCAATCTCTATGACGTCGCTGCGGTGCCGCTGGTTAAACGTCTGAGCCACTTGCCGATCATCGTCGACCCGAGCCACGCGACCGGGCGCCCCGATTTGATTCCAGCGTGCGCACTGGCCGGTCTAGCAGCCGGTGCCGACGGAGTGCACATCGAAGTGCACGATTGTCCCGAGGTTGCCAAGAGCGACGGACCGCAGGCGCTGTTGCCCGCGCAATATGACGAGTTGATGCAGCAGGTGCGCAAGCTGGCTGCGGTATTCGATAAACACATTTCACCTGTCCCGGAGTAAGCCACGTTGAGAGTTCCGTTTATTGCAGGCAACTGGAAGATGAACATGCTGCGCGAGAGCAGCTTGGCGCTGGTCGAAGGCTTGCTGGCGCAGTTGCCCAAGAGCGATCAGGTCGAAGTGGCGGTTTGCCCGCCGAGCGTCTATCTGGATGCCGTCGGCAAAGCCTTGCGTGGCAGCCGCATCGGCTTGGGCGCTCAGAACATGTATCACGAAAAAGAGGGAGCTTTCACCGGCGAACTCAGCGGTCAAATGCTGCTGGACATCGGTTGCCGCTATGTGATCCTCGGCCACAGCGAGCGCCGTCAGTTCTTCGGTGAAACCGATCAGTCGGTCAATCAAAAAGTGAAAGCCGCTCTGAGTGTGGGACTGACGCCGATCGTATGCGTCGGCGAAACGCTCCAGCAGCGTGAAGCGAACGAGACCAATCGCGTCATCGACGAGCAGTGCCGCGGTTCGCTCTCTGGGCTCTCGAGCGAACAAGCTGCCAAGCTGGTGATCGCCTACGAACCGGTGTGGGCAATCGGCACCGGCAAGACCGCAACCCCCGAGCAGGCCGAAGAGGTGCACGCGCACATTCGCCAGTTGCTCACGGAACTATTCGGCAAAGCCACCGCCGATGGTTTGCGAATTCAATACGGTGGCAGCGTCAAGGCAGACAACGCGGCTGAACTATTGCGGCAGCCGAACA
>JBQCEI010000344.1:0-2474 GCA_051960375.1 Aureliella sp.
CTACCTCCGCATGCCCCCGCCTTTTAAGAACGCGGTGTAACACTTTTTGCTGATTTTTTTTTACCGCGGTGGACACGGAGAGCGCGGTGGATCCTCCGCGCTCTCCGCGTCCTCCGCGGTAAAAAGGGAAGCTTAATGCGGCCCGATCTCGGTTTCGTGTTCGCTGAGCGGCAACGTTTGATGCGTGCGCTTCAAAAAGAGTGCCCACAAAAGCAAGAGCACGCCGCCGAGCACGTAGCCGCCAGCCCAGTTGAAGACGGTGCCGCGGAGCTCGGCCGGCAGCACCATCGATTGCAGCGCTTCGGGCATGCCGCTGAATGAGATGGGCAAGCGAATCGGCGAGTCGGACAGCGGCGAGTGCATGAGGCCGAAGAGCGTGCAGAAGGCGGCAGCGAAATAGTAGTAGGCCGATTTGACAAGCCGGCGGTCGATCGCCATCGCCAGGGCCGAAGCCCAGAAGATGCTTGTGAGCACAAAGCCGCGGCTGAGGACTGCGGCGGTTTCGACTTTGCTGGCCAGTTCGGCGTTGGATGCAAAAGCTGGGTTTCTGCCTTGATCGAGAATGTCGGGGTTGAACCACATCTGGCTCGTGAAATTGATCGCCAGCGCGGCTAGCGCCGGCACGCAGGCGATCGCCACCGCCGTGTAATGCCGCCGCGGCGTGGCCAGAAAACTTTGCGCTGTGATCTCAAGGCCCACGAAGACCAAGATCGGATACACGGCCACCGCCGGGATGAACTGATAGAAGTATCCGAACAATCCCAGCAAACCCATCGCGCCCATGAAGAGCGCGGTGGCAAGCGTGTAAGCCGCTCGGCCGCCCATCGCTTTGTAAGCCGGATGGCCGATGTAGGGCGTCGTCTGAATCACGCCGCCGCAGAAACTGGCCACGAGCGTCGCCAAGGCTTCGACGCCGATCACCGTCCGCGTGTCGTAATGATCGCCCGCCGCAATGGCGCTCTCGGTGCAGTCGATGCCGCCAACTACGGTCGCCAGCGCAAACGGAATGATCAGCGGCAAGTAGTTGAGCGTGTCTTGCATGCTGCTGAGCCAACCGAAGCGCAGCGCTTCGAGCCACTGGGTCGGCATCAGGCCGGCCGATGGATCGAGCCCGGCATCGCTCGACGGCTGGATCGCGCCCGTAGCGATCATCAGCCAGTACATGCCACCCGCCACAATGAACGCACCGACCGTGCCCGGCAATTTGAACGGCAAGGGGACGCGGCCGACCAGCGACGTGAGAATGATCGCCAGCGATACCAGACCGACCAGCGGCAGTTTTAAAATGTCGAGCAGCGGGAAGAAGCTGATCAGCACCAGCGCGATCGCCGCCAGCGAACCGAGCAGTCCCGCTCGCGGCACCACGCGCCGAACCCAGCCGCTGCCCAGAGCGCAGATCAGTTTGAAGATGCCGCTGATGAACATGCCGCAGATGCCGATCTGCCAGGCATGATAAGCGGCCGCTTCGACGTCCATGCCGCGAGCTTTGGCTTCAACGAACGCCGGCCCGAGCACGAACAGCGCGATGCCAAAGGTGCTCGGCGTATCGATCCCCAGCGGCATCGCCGTGACGGTCGTGCTGCCGCTGGTGCGAGCCAGCCGCAGCGCCAGAAAGAAAAACAGCAAGTCGCCCACCAGCACGCCCAGCGCCGTGCCGGTGATCATGTGCTGCAGGGCAAACTCTTCCGGGAAACCGTACGTTTCGTGCAGCAGGCTGACCAGCAGGATCAGGACGGCGACGTTGTCCAGGACCAAACCGAAGAACGCGTTGATATCACCTGGCTGCGCCCAACGATAACGCGACACCATGCTGACGCCACTTTCAATGAAACTCAAAGATGGTTCTCCGCGCCTCCGCGGTAAAATCGGCGGTTAGAAAAGCTCAACGCTTGGGCTTGGGATCGAGGTTCTCGTCGATCTGGCCGGGGGCGAGTTTCGACTCGATGCCCCCCTCGGGCACTTCGGCGCCGGTGAGCCACACGCAGGCGTTGAGAACCACCTTGCGAAACTGGTCGTTGCTCCAGTTGTCATGGAAGTGGCCGCCGGTGAATCCGAAGCCGCGGCCGTGGTCGGGCCGCTCGACGGCCCACATCATCGCTTCGGCGCGTCCCGAGTTGGCTTGGATGTGCGCGTACGGACCTTTGGGATAGACGTACGGACCGTTGCGAACCGCGTCGCTCGGAACGGCGACCAGGATGGGAGTGAACTTGATCTCTTCCAGCGTCGCTGGCTGGTTGCCCGGCACGTCATTGATGAAGCGCATATTGAAATACCATTCATCCTTGATCGTGAATGGCTTCACCCCGCGCGTGATTGCGTGCTCGGGGAAGTCGCTGAACATCGGTTCCCAGATCGGATTGCACGAGAACATGTTCTCGTAGTGGCCAGCGATCCAGCGTTTGAATTCTTTGCCGGCTTGCTCGGGTACGACTTCGACGCCGTAGTGCATGAAGCCGAGTCCCACGCCGCGCTTG
>JBQCEI010000345.1:0-3711 GCA_051960375.1 Aureliella sp.
CAGGCTTCAGGCTTCAGGCTTCAGGCTTCAGGCTTCAGGCTTCAGGTAAGAGACTACGCGTATGAGCACCGGCTGATGTAGCCTTCGATCAGCCGCAGGGCGTTAGCCCGCGGTTGGCTGTTTTCGAGCACGAGCACGAGCACGAGCACGAGCACGAGCACGAGCACGAGTAAGAGTAAGAGTAAGAGTAAGAGTAAGAGTAAGAGGAAGAGGGCGCACGCTTTACCGGCGGCTCGCGCCGTCGGCATTGCCGACCTTGCGGTATTGTCGTGCTCGTGCTCGTGCTCGTACTCGTGCTCGTGCTCGTGCTCGAAAACAGCCAACCGCAGCCTAACGCCCCGCGTCTGAAGCCTGAAGCCTGTAGCCTGAAGCCTGAAGCCTCCCCCCTACGCTCCCTCGGCCAACACCACCTTCGAATCGCAGGTGTAATCGTGCAGCGTGCGGCGGTGCAAGCTGAGGAACATGCACGCTACGTCGGCCAGGATGAAGAGTCCGGTGACGATATCGACGTAGGTCCCGAGCCAACCGACGTTGCCTAGATCGAGCACGATCGAAAAGATCACCATCCAGAGCGGAATGTTGCGCAGAAACTCGCGGGTCACGCGTTTGGATCGCCCCAGCGGCAAACCGAAGCGGTCAACGACCCGTAGCTGGCTCAGCCATCGTCCCGGCGTGCGAATGTCCAACCAGATGAAGGTGAGCAACGTCAGCGGAATGAGCATCAACATCAAACTGATCACCGGCGTGATCCACACTCCTGCCTGATCGGGAAACCGCGCTTGGTAATACTGGGCGACCCAGGCGAGGCCGAACGTCGGCAGCAGCAGTAAGGCTTGATCGATCGCATAGGCCAGAAAACGCACCGGGAGTCCGGCCGGCGTCGAACCCATCGGCCGCAGCCGATCGAGATCCTCGCGGAGTTGTTCGTAGTCTTGATAACGCTGGTTCGGGTCCTTCTCCAGCAGGCGAGCCAGCGTCGCTCGCCACAGCACCGGCACCGCTTTGGGCCACAGCTCCGGAAACTCGACGTCGGCCGTGCAGTGCGTCTGCAGACGTTCACGAAGCGTGTTGCCGCGGAGCTGAAACGGCAGCCGGCCAAAGGTCAGCTCGAACAGCGTGACGCCCAAAGCGTACATGTCCGACTGGACGCTGTTGGGCGAGCCGTCGAGGATTTCGGGCGCAAGGTAATTGGGGGTACCGGACAGCGATGAACTCGGTTCCGCTTCCAGAAACGACGCCAGACCGAAATCGGAGAGCTTGATCGTGCCGTCGCGGGAGCGGAGCAAGTTGGCCGGCTTGATATCGCCATGCACGATGCCAAAGCGAGTCGCGTGTTCCAACGCGCCGACGACTTGCGAGGCGATGTTCAGGATGTCATCGATCGGCAAGGGACCGTTGCGCAGCGCCTCTTGCAGTGAATGCCCGTCCAGCAACTCCATTGCAAAGAACGGATTCTCTTCATCGCGGCTCACGTAGTAGATCGTGACCACGTTGGGATGATTCAGCCGAGCCTGCGTGATCGCTTCCTGCAGCACCTTGTCGACGTCGCTTTGGTCGTCGCCCAGCTGCCGCGAGTGCAGCAGCTTCACCGCCACATACCGCTGCAGCGACGTATCCAGAGCGCGGTAGACCGAGCCCATGCCTCCCTTGCCCAAACGCTCTTCCAACTGAAAGTGGTCCAGTTGGTGACCGATCAGCAGGTCTTTGTGCAGATCAAAATCGGTGTCGCGGCCGTCCTCGGTATGGCGGGCCTTGTTGATGTCGATCGTGATCGTGGCCGCCATCGACTGGCTGATCGCCGCGTAATGCCAATTGCGGTGGCATTCCGGGCATTCGGCCGGCATGTCGGGACGCACCAGAAATTCGACGCCGCAGACACAGCGGTAGCGAACGGCGAATAAGGTGCTGGTGTTGGCTTCAGCCATTGCGATTACGCCACACGATGAGAGCTGACGTTGTTTTTTGGCAACACGCCGCCGAGCGAGACTAGGAGCCAGCGGAACCGGCTACGAGGCCGGCTTCCGGGCCGCAAAGTATTGTCGTTGAAGCGCTTGCGTTTTACTACTGGGGGCGGCGACATCGGGACTCTAACTCCGTTGGCATCTGGCTTGCCATGGAACTGATTTCAACTAGCAGCCTGGTGATTCCATGAGCCGGCACGCGGCGAGCGTCCGGTTGTTTGCCCGCAAACCGCGGGCGACCGCCCGGCGGCTGATCTTCCTCTTCGCCCAAAAGCCACCGACAGTCTATGCATGCCAGCCAACTTGCGCACGTTGCCACCTGTTTTGCTTCGGTCGGACACTTGCTCGCGCTCGACGATGTCCGGGCCGTCGGCGACGCGGCTCATGGCTACTGGCTCGCCAACCGTTTTCGCTGCGACGCGTGGCACGAGCGGATCGGTGCCCACCGGGGGGCGATCGAACGCTGCGGGACTAGCCGCAGGACGCGCCTTTGGCGGGAAATCACGCCGGTTCTGCAGGAAATCCTGATCGCCGAACCCTTGACGCGCATCGTCGCCTACCTGGCTCGCTTTCTCGAGGAGCGCGGCGCGGACGCCGACTGGGGACCGCTGGCCCACAGCACGCTTGGCAATCATATCGAAGCGCGGCACCGTTGTCTAAATCTAATGGTCTTCGGCTACGGCCTGCCGGTCGAGCGAGCCGTCGCGCTGAACCGCCTTCGGAGGCTGCTCGAGTTCTTCAACGATCAGCTCTTGGCCGCCTTGCCGCCGCAGCCGGAACTGAGCTTGTACGCCTTCGAGCCGGACGACGTTTTATGCATGCAGCGCGAGTTTCGTCGCTATTCGATCGCCGGCCCGCTTCAGCAAGTCCGCCTGCACTCGCTGTCCGTCTCGCTCGACGGACTGCTGAAAAGCGACTACCAAGCCTGGGGCGTCAACCGCAGCCTCAACGAGAGCATCGCGGAGTCGGCCCTGGCAATGCTGCCGCCCGAAGTGTTCGATACCTTCGGCGTGGTCCGCGGCCGGCTGCACGCAACGACCGCCAAGCCGGTCCCCGACGCCCAGGTGGCGATCGCCGATCTGGAGCAGCCGCTGGCTGCGCCGTTCGACCTGCTGATGCCCACGTCGATGCGCCAACCATCCAAAGCGATCCGCCGGTTTTAACGCAGAGACGCAGGGATGGGGACGCAGAGAGCGCAGGGAAAAGCCACGACAGTTCTTCCTCTGCGTACTCAGCGCTCTTATCTCCGCGCCTCTGCGTTAAAAACGAGCAGGAGCGAGTACGGAAATCGTATATATTGGTGGCCGCGAGGGGTGTCCTCAATGAAGTCTTTGGGAGTTGTCCAAATGTGCCGCGGTCATTTGATGAATATCTTCGTTGCAATTGCGCTTACCCTCCTCTGCGCCGGCCCCGCTTCGGCACAGGATAAGGCGGCATCTCCGGATCTCTCCGGCAAGCCGCCTGCACCTCAATCGGAAAAGCCTTCCGAAAAATCCGCGGATAAGCGGACTGAGAAAGACGACGACAAGCCCAAGCCCGCAACCCGCTCACGCCGTAGCAGCAAGCCATCGGAGAGTAAACCATCGGAAGGCAAAACTTCAGACAAAAAGACCAGCGACAGCAAAAGCAGCAGCAAGGCCGAAGACGAGTCGGTTGTGCGCTTGATCGAACTCTCGGGTGAGTACGTCGATCAGGTCCAGCCGATGAGCTTCGATGCATCGAGCTTGCTGACCGGCAGCGAGTCGCTCAA
>JBQCEI010000346.1:0-5670 GCA_051960375.1 Aureliella sp.
AGCCGTAATACGGATAGCCGTAGAAGCTAGTGCTGGGAACGCCGAAGTAGACGCGCGTCGAGCCGACGCCGAACTGCCGGCCGTAGGGATAGTATCCGTAGCCGCGATAACCGTAGGAGCGCGGATAATAGCTGCCGGAGTACCGCGGATAATAGCTGCCGCGATAGCCGCCATAGTAGCCGCCGCGGTATCCACCGTAGTATCCGCCTCCGCCGCGATACACTCCGCCGCCGCGATAGACGCTGCCGCCGCCGCGGTAGCCACCACCACCGCGCCCGCGCTGAGCCCAAGCCTCGCTCGGCATGGCTGCGAGGGCGACCGCCAAGACGCATCCGGCAAGGGCACCCAAGACCTGTGACAACCGAACCATATCCCCACTCCTTCCCGCCACTGCCGGCGCGATAGAAAGACGGGCGACAACGGTAACGCAAAGAATTGCACTTCACCGCGAAGGCAACGAGGGTGTGTCACCAAAAGGTTGTCGTCTACTTATCAATCCTATGGGTGCCAATCGCATTTGGCAAACAACTGGCGATATCCTCCGCGCTCTCCGCGTCCTCCGCGGTAAAAACTCTTACCGCTTGCGAACCGCCACGCGGCCGTCGGTGCGCGACGGATCATAGGCGGCGTTGCGACTGGGCAACTTGGCTCCGACCTCTTTCTGCCAAGCATGCAGTTCCGCTTGCAGCGCCCGCACGCGGTCGGGCTCGCTCTGGGCGAGATTGTTCTTTTCGCTCAAGTCGCTTTCGAGATCGAACAGTTCGACGCGGTCGTCTTCATACCACTCGATCAGCTTCCACTTGCCGCGGCGGATCGCCGCTCCTGGCGCGCCGCCTTGGTTGCCGTAGTGTGGATAGTGCCAGAAGAGGGCTCGCTCGGGCAGCCCGTCTCCCTTGAGCACCGGCACCAGGCTGGCGCCGTCGAGCACCTGGCCGGCTTGCGGCTGAGCTCCGGCGACTTCGAGCAACGTCGGGAAAAGATCGGGGCTGCTGACCGGAGTGTCGCTCACGCTGCCGGGCTTGAGCCGACTGTCGGCGTTGACGAGCTTGGGCCAGCGCACGAGCATCGGTTCGCGAATGCCTCCTTCGTACATCCAGCCCTTGCCGCCGCGCAGCGGCAGATTCGATGTCGGCCAGCCTTCGCTCGTCGAAAGGCCGCCGTTATCGCTGGTGAAGACGACCAGCGTGTTATCGCTCAGGCCGAGTTCATCGAGCTTGGCCATGACTTTGCCGACGGCTTGATCCATCGCATCGACCATGCCGGCATACACCGCGTGCTCTTGCACCAGCCGCACGTCGCGCGGTTCCTCGCGTCCGAACTTGGCCTCGAGCCCCAAACGGCGGCGCTTCTCTTCGTACTTCTGCTGCAGATCCTTGCGAGCCATCAGCGGCGTGTGCACCGAATAGAAAGCCAGGTAAGCAAAGAAGGGACGCTGCTGGTTGGCTTCGATGAACTTGGCCGTTTCGGTGGCGAGCCGATCGGGCAAGTGCTCTCCCTTGGGACCGTCGGGCAAACGCGGATTTCCATAAGGCGAAAAATACTTATCGCCGCCATAAGGTCCGCCGCGATCGATGCCTCCCATGTTGATGTCGAAGCCCTGGTTCTCGGGCCACCATCCCTCGGGACCGAGGTGCCACTTGCCAGCGAAGAACGTCGCGTAGCCGGCCCCTTTCATCGCTTTGGCCAAGGTCGGCGCATCGAGCGCCAGTCGATCGCTGTAAGGAGCTGGGAGAAGTTTGGTGTTGCGTTTCCAGTCTTGCGGCCGGTTCGGAGCGCCGATGTAATCGGTCACCCCGGTGCGCTGCGGCCACATGCCGGTCATCAAACTGGCTCGCGTCGGCGAACACACCGGACAAGCCGCATAGGCATCGGTCAACCGAACGCCCTGCTGCGCCAAGCGATCGAGATGGGGCGTCTCATAAAACGTGCTGCCGTAACAGCCGAGGTCCCTTTGCCCCAGATCGTCGGCCAGGATCACGACCACGTTGGGCTTTTGAGCTGCGGCGGACTGGGCCAGCGATGACGCTAACGCACAGGCCAGAACGATAAGCGATAACCAAGGGGCGTGGCGAAGTTGTTTCATGATGTTGTCGATCGTGGAAAAGAAGATTTTCACCGCGGAGACGCGGAGAACGCTGAGAATCCTCCGCGCCCTCCGCGTCTCCGCGGTAAAAAACGAGGCTGAGTACGGGCTCACTCGCCCAAAATACCTTCGTAGGAAAGTTTACCGTCTACTAGCCGCGCGGCGGATGTGTAGGGATGTTCTTGGACCGATTTTAGACTGAGGATGTGCAAGACGCGCACGCCCCTCACTTTTAAATAGTCGGCGATCAACGAGCGATGGCAGCGCCACCAGACCGCTTCGCTGCACATGATGGCCGTTCGCTGCTCGGCCGCAAACTGGAGCAACCGCTGGATGCCTTCGCGGAAAGGCTCCGTCTCCATGTAGTCCGCATAGCCCCGAAACGAGGAGTTGCGCCAAGCGACGTTGCGCGAGTCGGGCTTCGCTGGGCGGCGTCCGCCGAGCTCGACCAGGTGCTGGTAGCCGATGCCCGCGGCCGATAGTGATTCTTCGAGCGCCGCTTTGCCGAAGTGCGGCCAGCGTCGCGAACCGGGAAAGTGGCGCACGTCGACCAGGAGCTCGATGCGGTTGTGCTGCAGGAGCTCAAGGAATTCCTCGATCGTGTGGGTCGAGTGCCCGATCGTCCAAATTGTCAGCGAGCTAGTCATCGGGTCGTTGGATCCGCGCTGGCGCCTACCAATAGTCCATCAAGAAAGCATGACGGCAATTGCTATGC
This sequence comes from Aureliella sp., assembly GCA_051960375.1. Lineage (GTDB taxonomy): Bacteria > Planctomycetota > Planctomycetia > Pirellulales > Pirellulaceae > Aureliella. The sequence continues at coordinate 2,799 of JBQCEI010000346.1, forward strand.
CGGTTGTTTTTACCGCGGAGGACGCGGAGATCGCGGAGGTCGCTGAGAGGCTATAGTAGTACGACCCATCACGAAAGGTTGAGATCTTCAAGCGGAGAGAGTGAGTCATGTTCTCGCTGCGGTGGTATTGCTGGTCGGCGCTCCTATTGTGCCCCGTATCGTGGCAGCTTTCACTTGCCGATGAACCGGCTAAGCATGAGCGGCACTCGATCCAGGCAGAGCTGGTGCATCTGCGGAGCGGCTCGGAGCGCGAGTGGTCGGAGTTTCCTCAATCGGCGCAGGGCAAACGTTTCGAAAAAATCTTCACTGCGAGCAAGAATGCCAACGAACGCGCGCTGCTCGTGCGCCAGCAAGACGTAAAACAACTCTGGACCGTTTCGCTCAACGGCCACAAGCTCGGCGAACTGGTTCGCGACGAGAACGACATGGTCATCGCGCTGGCCATTCCGCCCGGCGGACTGGTCGACGGTAAAAACGCGCTCACGATCGAATCGCCTCCGGCCAAGGGAGCGGCGTCGGACGACATCTGCGTCGGCGAGCTCGCCGCGGTCGATTGCCCGGTGCGCGAGCTGCTGCGCGAAGCCACGGTCGAGGTCGAAGTGACCGATAGCGATTCGGGTGATCGGCTGCCTTGTCGCATCACGGTGCTGAATGCCGATGGAGCGATGCAGTCGACGGGAGCTGAGTCGAATGATCATTTAGCGGTTCGTCCCGGCATCGTTTACAGCTCGACCGGCCAGGCAACGATCGGGTTGCCGGCAGGACGCTACACGATCTACGCAGGCCGCGGCTTTGAGTACTCGCTCGCGCAGGCTGAAGTCACCGTCAAAGCCGGCGAGACTGCGACGGTCAAGCTGGCCATCCGCCGCGAAGTGCCGACCGATGGCTATGTGGCCAGCGACACGCACGTGCATACGCTCACGCACTCGGGGCACGGCGACGCGACGATCGACGAACGCATGATCACGCTCGCCGGTGAAGGAGTCGAGCTGCCGATCGCGACCGATCACAACAAGCATATCGATTACGAAGAAGTGGCAGCCAAGATGGGAGTGCGACGCTACTTCACGCCGGTGATGGGCAATGAAGTCACGACGCCGCGCGGTCACTTCAATATTTTTCCTGTGGCAGCGGGAGCGAAGATCGTCGATTACCGGCAAAGCGATTGGGGATTGCTGTTTGATGAGATTTGGCGAACGCCCGATGTGAAAGTGGTGATCCTCAATCATGCTCGCGATACGCACAGTGGCGTGCGCCCCTTCGGACCCGAGCACTTTAACGCGCTGGTCGGCGAAAACCTCGATGGCTGGCCGATGCGTTTCAATGCGATGGAGACGATCAACTCCGGTGCCACGCAAACCTATCCCTTGCAACTGCTCCATGACTGGGCCGGCCTGCTCAACCATGGCATGGATGTGACGCCGATCGGCAGCAGCGATTCGCATGACGTGGGGCGGCACTTCGTAGGTCAAGGCCGAACGTACGTGCGCTGCGATGATCGCGACGCGAGCCGGATCGACGTCGATGCGGCGGTGAGCAGTTTTGTGTCGGGCCAAGTCATGGTCAGCTACGGTCTGCTGGCCGAGATCACGGTCGGCGGCCAGTACCGCTCTGGCCAGCTGGCGACAGGCCAGCTAAACGCAGGCCAGCTAAACGCAGGCCAACCCGGAGCAGGGCAGGGGGCTGCGGCGGAGCAGGTGCGCATCGACGTTCGCGTGCTCGGGCCGCATTGGTCGGAGGCGAGTTACGTCGAGCTGTGGGCCAATGGTCAGGTGATTCGCGAAGCGGACATCGCTGAATCTTCCGCTGATGGGCTGCCGCCCGGCGTGAAGTGGACTGGCACTTGGACGATCCCGAAGCCGCCTTACGATGTGCACTTGGTGGCGGTTGCTACTGGACCTGGTACCAAGAACCTTTATTGGCCGACCGCTAAACCGTATCAACCGCTCTCGCCCGACTGGATGCCGACCACGCTCGGCTGCAGCGGCGCAGTTTGGGTCGATGGCGACAACGACGGTCGCCGCACTTCGGCCCGCGAGTATGCCGAGCGCATCGTTGCTCGAGCCGGACAGGATTGGCCCAAGCTGGTCCTTGATTTGGCCCGATACGATGAAGCGGTCGCCGCCCAGGTGGCTCACCTTCTCAATCGCTCCGGAGTCTCGTTGCAGGCGCCGTCGCTGGTCGAGGCCCTCAAGAAAGCAACCGGCGCCACCAAGGCCGGCTTTCAAGCTTATCGAGAGGCGCTGCGCGAGAACGAGCTTGCGCGGGTTCGTCCCTGAGGCGAAGATATTTACCGCAGAGGGTGTGGCACTGGCTATGCCAGTGGCTCTTTATTCGGAGTGGAAAGCGTTCGAGACGAAGCATCTTCCAATAGCGAACTTGCATGTACCTGCTCGAGCTCAGATCGTATTGGAACGTCTCGCTGGTTAAGCCGACCTATATCCTTCGAGAAGAAGACGCTGGCATAGCCAGTGCCACACCAAGTTAAAGTCGATCGGAGAAGAACGATGATTTGCGATATGGATTCGAGCGCGCCGGACTGGGTCATCGAGTATCCCGAGACCGAGCACGTCTTTCGCGAGCTCGGCATCGAAACCAGCTGCGGCGGCAAATCGTTGTTCTATCTGTGCACGCATCAGGGCTTCGATCCGGACACGGTGCTCGCCAAGTTGCAGGCCGTCGTCGAAAAGGCCAGTTGCCAGCGGAGCGAGCGCGACTGAGCCGGTGTGGAGTTGCGCACTTCTTGTAACCCGACGCGGGAGCGCGGGCCGAACCCCCCCGAAAAACAAAAAAAAACACAAAGCAAACACAACAACAAAAAACAAAAAAATTTAAAAACCAAAATAAGTCAAAACAAAAAACACAACAGATT
>JBQCEI010000347.1:0-2236 GCA_051960375.1 Aureliella sp.
CCAGGTGCGAAGATCGATTCCCCGCCAAGCAGAATATCCCCTTCGGTCGTCAGCCCTTCGATCAGGTCGTTCATGCGATTGACGCTGCGGAGCAACGTCGATTTGCCGCAACCGCTCGGACCGATGAGCGCCGTCACTTCGCCGCGCGGGATCGGCATGCTGATGTCGTGCAGCGCTTGCTTCTTGCCATACCACAGATTGAAGTGCTGAATCTCGACGGCTGGCGCGGCGGAGAGCACTTCCTCGTGGATGACCGCTTCGACCTTCTCGCCGGCCGCGATGGCCTCTAGGCGGCTCGGAGATTTGGCGCCGTGTTTAGATGCGAACTGAGGACTGGACATGAAGTTCTCTGACTTAGAATTGGTTGCCCTGGAAGCGGCGCCGCAGTCGCGCGCGCAGCAGGATGGCCGATAAATTGAGCGCGACCACGATCAGCAGCAACAGCAAGGTGCAGGTGAACACCAGCGGCTTGGAGGCTTCGCTGTTTTGGCTTTGGAAACCGAGCCAATAGATCTGGTAACCCAAATGCATGAAGCTCCGCGATCCGTGGAAGTATGGAAATTCCGTATCCAGAGGCAAATCGGGAGCCACCGGCAGCGCGCCGACGAGCATCAGCGGAGCGACTTCGCCGATGCCACGAGCCATCGCCAGAATCGCTCCGGTGAGAATGCCTGGCCGCGCGTGAGGCAGCACGATCCGATAGATGGTTTGCCACTTGCTCGCACCGCAGGCAAGCGAGCCTTCGCGGAGCGAATTGGGCACTGCGGCCAACGCTTCTTCGGTGGCGACGATCACCACCGGCAGCGTCAGCAGCGCGAGGGTGAGCGATGCCCAGATGAGCCCTTCTTTGCCAAACGTTGGCGTCGGCAAACGAGCTTCATAAAAGCCATCGAAGAACGGACTCTTGAAGACCAACACGCCGAATCCGACCAGCGACAAGAACCACAGCAGTGGCGCCAAGCGAGCCAGCAGCCGCTTGATCCGCTTGGGCGAATGCTGGTTGCCTCCCGACAAGAGACTGAACAGAAACGCGATTACGCCGACCAGCGCCGTCAGGCCCAGCAACATGTACCACGTGCCGCTGGGCAGCCTGCCGATCCCCGCGTTCTTCGGCCCGCCGTCGATGAAGGCGCCGATCGAGTAACAGAAGAACGCTAAACCGAACACGCCGTAAACGATCGACGGAACGCCGGCCAGATTGTTGATCGAGATGCGCACCAGCGCGACCAGCGGACCGCTGCGCGTGTATTCGCGCAAGTACAAAGCGGCGATCACGCCGAACGGCACCACGGCCAGCGTCATAATCAGCGTCATGACGATCGTGCCCCAGATCGCCGGAAACACGCCTCCTTCGGTGTTGGCCTCGCGCGGATCGTCGAGCAAAAACTCGGCCCAGCGCGAACCATACACGCCCAGCTTGCCAAGCACCGTGAGGCGGTTGGCCGGATAGAGCCGCACGATCTCGTTGCAACTGATCATGCGCTGCGGCGTGAGCAAACAGACGCGGCCGCTATTGCTGACAGCGGCAGCAGAACCTTCGCTCGCCGCCTGAGTCTCGCCGGTTGCGGCGGCTGCGTCAGGAATCGCTGCATCAGCTTGCTGTGCATCAGCTTGCTGTGCATCAGCTTGCTGTGCGTCCGCAGGCGCCGGCGTGCGCTCGACGCACCAGAGCGCTTGACGACCGCTCGCCGCGTCATCGAATGTCACCTGAGTGACTTGGGAGCTCAGCGGCGTCGCTTGAGTCGAATCGGGCAGCGGCGTGAGGCTGTGAGTGGCGAGAGCCGCTTGGGCGCTTTCGGTCCACTGACCCTGTTGCAGTTTTTCAAAGTCCTGGTCCGACAGCTCCACCAGCAGCGGGTCGCCCGGCACGAGCACGGCCAGCTCCATCCCTTCGCTCTCGGCTTGCAAGTCCTGGATTTGCTTTTCCAGCGGCTGCTTGTGCTCGAGCACTTCGTGCCACTTGGCTTCGAACGCGCTAAGGGCTTCTCGGATTTCGGTCGGCTGCTCGGCGAACTCCTGTCGCCATGATTCGAGCGCAGCGCGAGCCGACTCAAGCGCCGGCATGAGCACTTGCTGCTGATAGGTAGTGGCCAGGCGCCGCCAAGCGGCCGCTTGTTCCTTGTCATTGGCAAACTCTTTCGGCGCTCGAGCGGCGGATTCATTGAGCCGCTGCTCGATGCGTTCGAGAGTGACCAGAGATTCGAAGAGCGGTCCAACCGCATCTGCCTGCGAGAGG
>JBQCEI010000348.1:0-4712 GCA_051960375.1 Aureliella sp.
GCGGTCACATCAGGGCCTGATGTACCACATACGATTGCTCGTCCTTTTGCGCTGCCGAGAGCATCAACGCTTGGTCGAGTTTTGGGCTGCGAGAAAGGTTGCCAGCCTAACCGTAGCACATCAGGCCTCTGATGTGCAGCACCCGGCAAGCCGGCCGGCGCGCACCTCATTTCTCAATGGCCGCGAAGCGGCCGAAGAGAAGAAGAGCTGGACGGGCAGAGTCAGGCGACTTGCCGGGTGCTGACGGCAGAGGACTGCCGTCCCACGTTGGGCCACCAACTCTTCTCGCTGCCTTCAATGACACGGCCGATGTGCTATGGGCTGACGGCAGCGGACTGCCGTCCCACGTTGGGCCACCGACTTTTCTCACTGCTCGGCGGCCCAGCGGGCGAGGCGCTGTTCGAGGATGCTCAGCGGCATGCAGCCATCTTTCAACACGCACTGATGGAACTTGGCCAAGTCAAACTTGTCGCCGAGCTGCCGCTCGTACTGGCTGCGCAGCTGGCGGATCTTCAACTGGCCGATTTTGTACGAGAGCGCTTGGCCCGGCATGGCCATGTAGCGCTCGATCTCGGCAACCGCTCCGTCCTCGGAAATCGGTTCGTTGGCCAGCATGTACGCTAGCGCCTCCTCGCGCGTCCAGCCTTTCCAGTGCATGCCGACATCGACCACCAAGCGGATCGCGCGGTGCATCTCGTCGCCGAGCGCTCCCATCAACTGCCTCGGATCGTCGTACAGCCCTAACTCCGGCCCGAGCGATTCGCAGTACAGCGCCCAACCTTCGCCGTACGCGCCATACCACAGGAAGCGGGCGAACTGCGGAATGCTCTGGTTCTCCTGCTGCAGCGAAATCTGATAGTGGTGTCCGGGTATCGCTTCGTGCAGGAAAAGCGATTCCATGCCGCTGGTGATGTTGAACGTTTTGGCGTCGGGAATCGGCACATAAAAAATGCCGGGTCGCGATCCGTCGGCCGAGCCCGGGTTGTACTCGGCGCTGGCCGTCTTTTCGCGGAACGCCTCGGTGCGTCTGATCTCGAACGGCGTCTTCGGACGCCCGAGAAAAATCTTGTCGACGTTGGGTTTGACCTTTTCATGAATCGCGCGGTAAGCGGCCAGCACTTGCTCGGGCGTTTCATAGGGCATGAACGATTCGTCGGTGCGAACGTGTTCGAAAAACTCGGCCAGGCTTCCCTTAAAGTCCAGCCGCTCCTGCACGCGCTCCATCTCGCTGCGGATGCGAGCCACTTCGCGCTGGCCGATTTCGAAGATCTCGTCGGGCGAGAGCGTAGTGGTCGTCCAGTAACGCACCCAGTACTCGTATTGCTCGCGGCCTTCCGGCAACGCCCCGATGCCGGAAGTGTTCCGCGCCTTGACTTGATACTCATCGCGCAGGAACGCGGCCATGCGCCCGTATGCCGGAACGATTTTCTCGGAGATCGCCCGACGATAGGCCGCGGTCAGCCGCTCGCGCTCCGCCGGGGAAAAACTCTCCGGCGTGCGCTCGATGGGATCGAAGAACAAACTCGCTTCAGGCTTGGCAGCCGCGATCGTCGGGTCGCTGCACTGCTGAATCATCTTCTCGACCAGCTTGGCGGGTAGCACGTAACCGTCGGCAGCTCCCTGGCGAAACTGCTCGATGGCCACGTTGGTCCAAACGGCAAAGGCGTCCACACGCTTGAGCCAAGCGTCGTAGTCCTTGACCGATTTGAATGGCTGGTTGCCGGCGCCGCTTCCCAGCTGCCCGAACGCGAGCGGCAAACCGTCAAACTGGTTCCACGGAATGCGTTCGTTATGGAAAGCCATCCCCTCCAGGCGCATGCGCAGTTCATAAGCGAGGATTTCCGCCGCCAGCCGCAAAGAGCCGCTGGCTCGCTCGGCGTCGATTTCGCCGAGCCGCTCGAGCGTGTCCTGGTAAAAGGCTCGCTCCTTGGCGAGGAAATCGGGCGAGATGCGCACCGGCAGCGAATCGTTGTAGCGCATGTCGCCGAAGGCTGTCGCCTCGAGCGGAAAGAGCGTCAGGTACTGCTCGTAGTAATTGCTGAACAGCGACGTCAGGGCTCGATCGACCGCCGGATCGACTCGCGCGTCAACCGACGGTTCGCTCGCCGCGACCGCAGCCAGCTTCCCGCCGAAACTCAACGTCATCAGCAACGCGGCCAGAAGATAACGCACGCCGAACTCCTCCCCGTCTGAAGAACAATCCGCATAAGCGCTCTCCGCGCCTGTGCTGTGGAAAAGACCCGCTGAGTATTATGCCGTATCGTACCTTTCGCCGCTTCAATTTGACGCAGCTTGGACTCTCGGCGTGGCCGAATGCCTCACGCCTCGCACCGCAGCTTCGAACCGTGAATTTATACGCCGCAAGATGTTGCGTTGCGAACACCAAAGTCCCCTTGCGCGCCTGGAGATCGCTGAGTTCTCGCGTAGCGCTTCGCCGCCGGCCCGTACACCGGGAAAATTCCCAGAGCAGCGTCTTGTCATCTCTGCAAAGGCTTGCAGAATGTAGGGACGTTGAAAAGGGGCCGAGCGATTCCCGTGGAAGACCGCGCCGCAATCGCTTCCAGTTTCTACTAATCACTGCGAGTGTAGCGGATGCACGTCGAACTTCCCCGCGGCGACTACCTGCTGGCTGCTTTCGTCGCCGTTTCGATCGCGTTGGCTGTCGGACTGCTGACCGTGCTGCCGGCGATTCTCTTTTTTGACTTGCTCGAGATTGTGGCCAAGAGCCACTGGGCCAAGTTGATTTTGGCTGTACCGGTGGCCTGCGGACTGCTGGCCGCCTGGAGCTGCCTGCGGCGAGCCAAGAGCGACCGCGTCCGCCATCATCTATCGCGCGAACTGCGCCGCTAGTTGCTCGCAGCGAGTCGCGCTGTGGCGGCATGCGAATAATAGATGGTGTGCCCGCGCATTTTGTTCTCATCTCCCCCACGCCACGCTTCGGCCGCTTCGAGGAGAGGGAGCCGGGGCGGTGAAGGGTCCTCGCAAAGCAGCGATAGACGGCTGTTGAACCGGTTCGCCGTCCCCCTGTCCGCTTCTTGCTGCAAACTGCGGGCTACCGCCCGGCGGCTGATTGCCTCACGTCCCGTCGCTTTACGAATAAACGGGCCGCGGGCCGCAAATCGCCGGCTCATTGCGATTTCAGGCCGCCGATCAGATCGTCCAGCAATTTGTCCCCGCCAACGAAAGCGTTGAGGCGCTCGGCGCTGGCGATGGCGTTCGCTTTATCGTTGCGGTTGATGTAGTAGTCGATCGCCAGAAGATCGAGGCTGGCGTCGCCGGGATGGGCTCGCTGAAACTCTTCGAAAACGGCGGCGTGCTTATCCGGGTCAACTGCCCCAGCGACCATTAGCTTCATGATCATGACGCTCTTTTCCTTCTGGAGCTCGGGGGGCAACCGGTCAAATTCCTTCAGAGCCTCCGCCGGCGCCGCGTTCATCAAGGTCTTGATCTTCTGCAAGCTCTTGCCACTCTCGGCCGCCAGCTTGTCGCTGCCAGTCAGGCGCGACAAGAACGACGAGTTGCGATTTCCCAGCATGGCCATGACCATGCCGCTGATCGATTCCTTCAGCGTCGAACCCGCGGCCACGATATAGACGTCGTCGATGCGGACTTCTTGCTGCTCATTTCGCCGCAGAATGTATTCGTGATAGTTGATGCCCGCCTGCTCGGAGCTCAATCGCACGATCACGCGGACCTCGCCGTTGCGGCGCACCGGCCGGAGCACGACGTAGTCGCCACCGGTGTGCGTATGCGAATAGACTTGTTCCCAAATCTGCGGCTGTCCACGAGCTCCTGCCAAGAACCCGCGTCGCTCGAGCCGCGACAAGCCCGCCATATCCGCAATCGACTCGTAAAGTTTGTCGGTATCGAAAAGGTGCTTACAGAGGTTGAAGTCCCTGCCGCGGACAGCCGTCACAAAGCGCTTCACCACGTCTTCGGCTTCGGCCTCCGAGACTGGCGGCCCGACCGGGGCCTGCGGCGCGGCGCTCCCCTGCGCGGCCTTGCCCGGCGCGCCAGCCATCGCGCCACTGCGGGCATTCTTTGCAACGACGTAAGCCAGCGTTCCCACGCCAACAAACGCAACCACACACGCGGCGCTAATCGCCAGGGCAATCCACACCGGCCGCATGTTCATCGTCGCTCGCTTCCGCGGCGCAGCGTAACTTGCGGCCGCAGGCCAAGCCGACGGCGCGGGGCCCGGATTAGCAGGAAACTGGCTCGGCGGAAAATTCAGATCGCCCAGCCCGAGCGGATCTTCAGCCCGTGGCGGTTGCGGCCGCGTCGGCCGGTTCGGAGCGGCGATCTCCACCAAGGAACCGCACTTCGGACAACGCGCTCGCTTGCCCACGTGCTCGGCAGCCGCCCGCATTTTCGCGCCACAGCCACACTGAAATTCGACCTGCATAAGCGGCTCTCCCGTAAATGAGCTCCCACTATAACCCCAAAGAGCCCAAATCCGATCGTCTTGCCCGGGAGATTCCCCTGCGCTTCTCCGCGCTCTCCGCGTTCTCCGCGGTGAACCGGCCTGGGGGGAGCAAGGGGAGTGAAAACGAAAAAAGGCCCTGTCAGATGGGACTGACAGGGCCTTTTACGTTTGTATTAAAATCCGGCGATACCTACTTTCACGCTGGTATGCACTATCATCGGCTCGAAAAGCTTGACTTCTGTGTTCGGGATGGGAACAGGTATGACCTTTTCGATATAGTCACCGG
>JBQCEI010000349.1:0-3738 GCA_051960375.1 Aureliella sp.
TTAAGAGTCCCAGCCCTGGCGGGCTGGGCTAAGGAATACCGGGCCTTTGGCCCTAAAGACTCGTGCTCGTGCTCGTACTCGTGCTCGGACTTACAACTTGAAAAACCCCCTGAAGCCTGAGGCCTGAAGCCTGATGCCTGAACAGCCTGACTTCGTCCCTGTCGCCAAGCTCTCCGATTTCGCCCACCAGCGCAAGCTCATCACCGAAGTGGATGACCACTATGTCGTGCTGGTCGAGCTCGATGGCGACATTTACTGCTTGGACGACGTCTGCACCCACGATGGCGGTCCGCTGGGCGAAGGGGAGATCGATGGCAACTGCCTGGTCTGCCCGCGGCATGGCGCCAAGTTCGACATCCGCACCGGCGCGGCCGTCTGCATGCCCGCCACCGAACCGACCGGCACGCACGATGTGAAGATCGAAGGCGATCAGATTTTTGTGCGCTTGCACGAGCAGCATTGATGGTTCTTGAGTCGCGAAGCGACGGCACGCATTAGCGTTTTTCTTGCAACCCGAGGCGTAAGCGAGGGACGAACCCGCCACCCAAGCCCGACAAACCATCGATCGCCCGGCGAAGCTAAGCCTATCTCCGCTCCGGCCCCTCACCCCCCCGGGCCCTCTCCCTGAAGCGGGGCGAGGGGGAGCAAAGAACAGAGCTGCGCTCGCCCCCTCACAATCTTCTCTCCCCGCGCCCCGCTGCGGGGAGAGGGGTCGGGGTCTTCAGAAGCATAGTATGTCAAGCTCTGTGGCGGGTTCGTCCCTCGCTTACGCGTCGGGTTACAAGAAGAACGCTTATGCATGCCGTCGCTTCGCCACTTGAAAACCGATCGCTTAAACTTCCAGGCCTTCTTCCCGGAGATGCAACATGCGTTGGCTATCGCTGTTTGGGATAATGTTTTTTGGCTTGTTGAGTCTTGCGGCCCAGGCTGCTGACTCTACACAGGTGCTGGTCGTGGTCGGGCCGAGCGATCATCCGCCGGGTTCGCACGAGGTGGCTGCTGGCGGGCGCTTGATGGGCGATACCCTTGAGCACGCAAAAAACGTGTCGGACATCGACGCCCACGTCGTCTACGAGTGGCCGAGCGATCGACGGCTGCTCGACGAGACCAAGACGGTGGTGTTCATCGGCGATACGTTCCCCGGCGAACGGTTGCCCAATTCGGATCAGGTGATGCGCGATCTGGATGCGATGATGAAACGCGGCTGCGGCATCGTATGCGTGCACTATGCGACGGGCCTGCGAGCCGAAGATGTGGCCGAGGATGGCGATCACCCGCTGCTCCACTGGATGGGCGGCTATTTTGCAACGCGGTGCAAGCACCATCAGTCGGTGGCTCGTATCTACGACGAAGCCAAGATCGCGCCGGGCGAGGACGAGCATCCGCTGATGCGCGGCTGGAAACCGTTCACGGTGCGCGACGAGCCGTACATCAACAATTACTTCCGCAAGGACGGCAATCGTCTGGCGGTCAATGTCACCCCGATCGCCGTCTCGATGCTGCCTCCTGAGAATCCGCACAAGGAGATCGTAGCCTGGGCGGTTCAGCGCGATGACGGCGGCCGCGGCTTCGGGATCGTCATGCCGCACTTCTATCGCAACTGGGAAAAGGAAGACTTGCGGAAGCTGATCATGAACGGCATCGTGTGGACCGCGGGACTGGAAGTTCCCCAGGATGGCGTGGAGTCGCCCAAGCCCGATTTGGGCAAGTACGAACCGGTTTCGATCGACCCCAAGCCCCGGGCGAAGTAAATGCTCTTTTTATCGGGGACGCTGGGTCGGTGTGGCACTGGCTATGCCAGTGCTCTTAACTTCGAAGGTCTAAGGAGTTTTTGAGGTTCGTGCTCCGCGATAGGTTTTCTTCTTCGCCCCAACGGGGCAGCGACATAATAGCCTGGGGCAGAGCGGAGCAGCCGTCAGGCCGCGGAGCGCCGCCCCAGGTCATCGATCCGGTTCGGCTCGGTCGCCCTGAAAGGGCATAACAAGATTTTGTTGCGCCCTTTCAGGGCTGCCGATGGATCTCACGACCGATACCCGGGGTGGCGCTTCGCAGCTGGCGCTGCTGCGCTCTGCCCCGGGCTGTTATGTTGCTGCCCCGTTGGGGCGAAGAAGCCCGTTTGTTGGTGCGCGCTGGGCACATCCTCGCTACAGTGGTATCGAACCGCTTGCTCGCCGCACCGGGCCGCGACCATTACCGTAATCGCCATTAAAGACCATCAGGATGATCCATCCTGGCGCCGTTCCACTGGCACGCTGTTCGTGGTTCCAACCTAAACACTTCGGCCGCTTTGGAATGATTAACCGAGCTCCATGCTGTCCTGCTTCGATCAAAAACACTGGCATAGCCAGTGCCACACAAGACCAACCAAAAAGAAAGCCCCAGCGGTGAGGCTGGGGCGTCTCGATTGGTTGGCTTGTTTGGAGCGAGGCGGCTTTAGGCGGCCAGGCGGGCGACTTCGGTGCGCGACTGGATGGCTTCGATGAACTCTTCGAAGATGCGGATATCCAGGGCACTGGCCGCGGCGCTCTCGGGATGGAACTGAGTTCCCAGGGCGAACCAGTCGATCATTTCGCTCTCGATCGCTTCGATGACGCCGTCCTGGCAGCGGGCGGTGACGCGGAAGCCTTGAGCGAGCTGGTCGATCGCCATGTGATGGCGGCTGGTAACGCGGATTTCGCCTTCGCCGTACACGCGGCCGATCAGCGAATCGGACTCGATCACCAGCGAGTGCCGGTGGTTCGGGTCGTGGGCATCGCGGTGCGGCAGAGCTTCGGGCAGATCTTCAGGAATGTGCAGGAACAGGTTGCCGCCGCAGACGACGTTCATCAGCTGCATGCCGGCTCCGATGCCGAAGCTGGGGACGCGGCGCTCGAATAGTTCGTTCATCAGGCGGCGGTCGAAACGCTCGCGGCGAGCTTCCATCGGCTTGACCGAAGCGTGGAGCATGTAGCCGTCGTTGCGGGGATCCAGGTCAGCTCCGCCGATCAGCACGAAACCATCGACGCGGTCGAGGATTGCCGCCAAGGCGTTATCGTCGTCGGTCGGTGGCACGATCACAGGGATGCCACCGGCAGCCGCAATTGCATCGTAGTAGCCGGCGGCTACGTAGGAGAATGCTGGTTGGTTATGAGCTGCGGCACGATAATCGGCGTTCAATCCAATAAGCGGTCGAAAGGCCATCTGCGAATCCTCGTCACATCAAACCCGGAAAAGAGCGTTCTCGATCCGAGAACGGAGAGACCTTCAGAAAACAGCATCGACACAGTGAATCGAGTCTGCCGAGCTTGGGCCCGAAAAGGTTGGCGCGTGACGAGATACTTCACGTCTAGAACTTGCTTTCCCTGCAATCACTTGTTCCGCTGCGGAGTTGTTCCCGGGGCTAATCATCCAGATCGTTTTCGCCGCCGCCGGTCGCCGCTCGCGTTGTCAAGCAAAATGTCGTTTGCCTTTGCTACCGCACAATCCCTAGTGCACTAGTCGTATTGCTCCCTGCTGAAAAGACTCCCTGAGTAAGCGGCCGCTTCATTGCCAACCGCACGATTGGGAGAAGCATAGCGGCGTTCGAACGCTTCGCAACTGAACAGCTATATCTTGGGGCGGCGGGGTAATGCTAGCTCAAGGGGCTGGGCAAGCATTGGGGCAGGCGTCAGGCTACAGGCATCAGGCATGAGGCTGGCGGCACCTGCACCAGCAGCAGGGTTAAGGGCCCTATGCCCAGCAATACGAAACCCCGCCCGC
>JBQCEI010000350.1:0-10099 GCA_051960375.1 Aureliella sp.
ATAATTTATTATCCACGCGACACCAAAACATGTTTTCTACTACTCCCCCCCCCCCCCCCCCCCCCTCCGCGGTTAAACAGGCTTAGTCTTCGATGCAGGTTTCGACAAATCGGGCCAGGCGGTGGAAGTCGCTGTTGGGCTCGATGTACCGCACCTTGGTGACCAGCGTCTTGGGATCGACCAGGTCCTCGAACGGGACGAAGTTGATGTGGAGCTGGCCGCCGACCGAGATCATCACGCCGTTGAGCTTCTTTTCGATCAGAGCCCGGAAAGCGCCGACGCCGATCTGCGAGCCGAGCATGACGTCAAACGCGTGCGGCGCGGCACAGCGCGATTCGTAGCCCAGTTGCGGGCCAGTCACTTTGCGCGACTTGCCGGTCTTGGCCTTGTAACCTTCCGAGATCAGCTTGGCCAACATCTTGCAAAGATTCACGTTGGCAATCGAGATGTGTCCGTGGTCATCGCGCGGAATGCCCTCGAGCAATTTGTAAGGCAAGTATTCGGCGACGCCTTCGGCAACGACGATCACGCCATAGGGGCGCTTCTGCTTGTCGCGCGTGACCATCATCTTGACGATCTTCTCGATGATCTTGTCGACGTTCATCACCGGGCGTTTGCGCTGCGTTCCGTCCGCCTCGGTGACCGTCTCGTCGCTGCGAAACTCGCCGACGATGTCTTCGACACTCAGGACCATGCAGGCCTCGCCGGCGATCGCCGCGCCGTAAGCCAGCCAGCCCGCGCTGCGTCCCATCGCTTCGCACAGGAAGTACGCTTGGCCCGCCGCCGCGTCGTAGTTCAGGTTGCGCATCTCGCTGGCCAGCGTCTCCACGGCGGTGAAGTAACCGAACGTGAAATCGATGCCCATGTAGTCGTTGTCGATCGTCTTGGGCAAGTGGACCACCGGCATCCGCTTCTCGCCGGCGGGCAGAAGATCTTGATACATCTTCATCTTGTTGGCGGTCTTGAGCGTATCGTCGCCGCCGATCGAGATCAGGGCATCGACGTCCAGCGATCGGAGAGCGTTGTAGACGCGCTTGATCGGGGCGACGCGGGTCGCGTCCTTTAAGTGTTCCGGTGCCGAAACGCTCTTGCCGGGGTTGGAGCGCGCCGTGCCGATCATGATCCCTTGCGAGGTACGGCTGTGGTGCAGTTGGTCGTGGGTGATGCGAATGTAATCGTCGCCTTCAACCAGACTGCGCGAGCCATCGAAGTCGATGAGCTTCGAGTAGCCATGTTTGATGCCGATAACTTCGACGCCCGCGTTGAGGAACGCAAAGGCGGCGGTGGAAATAACCGCATTGGCCCCTGGTGCGGGACCGCCGGCGAACAACATTGCCACTCGTTTGATTTGGCTGGTCATAATCGTGTACTGGTTCGTCGTTGACGCGTGAGAGGAAAGCGGCCGCGCACAGCCGGCCGGCTCAACGGGGAGCTCGGAGCGTGCGCCGCGCAAAACAATTGCGAAAGCTAAGATTGCTCAGCCAGGTTGATCGGCCGGTCGGGGGTTTAGCGCGCGAGCAATTCGCGCTCGACCCACTTGGTATCTACTTCGCCGGCGGCGAACGTCGGGTGCCGCAAGACTTGCTGCTGGAAGCTGGCGGTCGTGCTGATGCCCACGATTTGCAGTTCGTTCAAAGCGCGGTCCATGCACGCGATCGCTTCGGCGCGCGTGGGCTTGTGTACGATCAGCTTGCCGATCATCGAATCGTAGTACGGGGGTACGACGTAGCCGGCTTGCGTATGCGAATCAAAGCGCACTCCCAATCCGCCGGGAGCGAACATGCTCTGGATGCGTCCGGGGCAGGGTTGGAAATTCCGGGCCGGGTCTTCGGCATTGATGCGGCACTCGATGGCAGCCCCCGAGAGTCGCACGTCGCTCTGCTGGAACGGCAACGGTTCGCCAGCGGCCACGCGAATCTGCGTCTTGATCAAGTCGATCCCGGTAACCATCTCGGTCACGGGATGTTCGACCTGAATGCGCGCGTTGACTTCGATGAAGTAGAAGTTGTCTTGTTGGTCGACGATGAATTCGACCGTGCCGGCATTGTGATAGCCAGCCGTCTTGCACAACCGCACGGCCGCTTCGCAGATCGCTTGGCGCGTTGCTTCTGGCAGACGCGGCGAAGGGCTTTCTTCGATCAGCTTCTGGTGGCGTCGCTGGACCGAGCAATCGCGCTCGAACAGATGGCAAACGTTGCCGTGCTGGTCGGCGATCACTTGCACTTCGACGTGCCGCGGGCGATCGATGAATTTTTCGAGGTAGACGCCGGGGTTGCCGAACGCGGCCTGCGCTTCAGCCTGCGCCTGTTGCAGCGCGGTGCGCAAGCTCTGTTCGTTAGGTGCCACCCGCATTCCCTTGCCACCGCCACCGGCCGTGGCTTTGATCAGGACTGGATAGCCGATGTCTTTGGCCGCGCGGATCGCTTCGTCTTCATCGCCGATCAAGCCGTCGCTGCCGGGCACGACCGGCACGTTGGCCGCTTTGGCGACTTCGCGGGCGCTCTGCTTGTCGCCCAGGCGCTCCATCGCTTCGGGAGTCGGGCCGATGAAATCGAACTGGCTGCTGCGGACCACTTCGTTGAAGTGAGCATTCTCAGCCAGAAAGCCGTAGCCCGGATGGATCGCATCGGCGCCGCTAATCTCGGCGGCGCTGATGATCCGGTCGATGCGCAGGTAGCTGTCAACCGATTTGGCCCGGCCGATACAGATAGCGTGATCAGCCAGGCGGACGTGAGCGGAGTCGCGATCAGCCTCGCTGAAGACAGCGACCGACGAGATTCCCATCTCTTGGCAAGCACGGATAACCCGGAGAGCAATCTCCCCGCGATTGGCGATTAGTATGCGGCTGTACATAAGTGGAGAGGTTATCCGCGGGTATCAACCTTGAACAGGGGACGATCAAAGTCGACCGGCGTTTCGTTCTCCACCAAGACCGCGACGATCGTGCCGCGGATCTCGGCCGGAATCTCGTTAAAGACTTTCATCGCTTCGATGATGCAGACGGTCGTCTCGGGGGTCACGACCGAGCCGACCTTGACGAACGGTTCGGCCTTCGGATTGGCCCGATTGTAGAACGTGCCGACCATCGGCGACTTGATGATGGCGATATGCGGTCCATCGGCTTCAGCTGCCGCAGGCGCTCCGCCAGCCGGCGCGCTGGCTGCGGGCTGGCTGGCAACGGCGGGCATCGCCATCGGCGCTGGCATGGCCATCGCTGGATAGGCCGCGACCGGTGCACTGCCGCCTCGGACCAAACGGATCTGTTGTTCAGATTGCTTGAGATCAACCTCGGTGAGGTCGTATTCCTTCATCAAGTCAGTCAAACGTCGGATCTTGTCAACGTTGAAGACATCTTCGCCGCCAGCCGAGGATTTCGCCATTATTTCCCTTACGCTGCTACCCGATGCAGCCGGAAGCAGAACGTGCTCCGAGCGCACCGGTAAATTCCATTGTCTGCCGCCGTTCCTGTACCTGCCGCCGTTCCTGCGGCAACGCGGGTTCCCAAGCGACGCACGCTTGCCAGAGCTGGGGCAAGCTTTTAGGCCAGCAATTCTACCTGGTTTTCTTCCAGTGCGCGAGGCAGGGAACTGAGAAGCTCATGGCCATCGCGCGTGATGAGGATATCGTCTTCGATCCGCACACCGCCGAAGCCCGGATAATACACGCCCGGCTCGACGGTGACGATCATACCCGGCTCCAACGCGCGGTCCTGATTCTGACCCAAGCGCGGCGCCTCGTGAATCTCCAATCCAATACCATGGCCCAAACCATGGTTGAATCGCTTGCCCATGCCTTGTCGCTCAATCACCTCGCGGGCCACTTGATCGACTTGGCTTACCATTACCCCAGGACGCATGGCGGCGATGGCCGCTTGCTGCGCCGCCAAAACCGTCTCGTAGATGCTGGAAAATTTGGGCGGGATTTTACCGGTGGTCAATACACGCGTCAAGTCGCTCCGATAGCCGCGAGCGGTCACGCCCCAGTCGATCAGCACGAACGGAGCCGACTCGATACGCTGCTCGCCGGGCACCGCATGGGGCAGGGCAGCGCGAGCGCCAACCGCCACGATCGGTTTGAAACTGGTACCGCTGCCACCCAGTTCGCGACTGAGACGCTCGATCTCGCAGGCCACTTCCCATTCGGTCAGTTGGCTGCGAAGCGTCGAGCGCACGCTGGTGAAGACTCGCTGGGCAAGTTCGACGGCGATGCGCGTCTGCGCGATTTCATCCTTGTCCTTGATCACCCGCAGAGCCTCGACCAGTCCGCGCGATGGCTCGAGCGCAGCCGATGGCAGGTTCTCTTTGAGCTGCTCGAAAGCGGCCAGCGTGATCGTGTCTCCCTCGACCAGCACGCTCGACCACTTGCCGCCAGCCAGTTGCTTGGCCGTCGCGCCGAGCAGGGTCACCTGGGGCGAGCGAATGAACGTGGTCAGCCCCGGGCACTCTTCAGCGATCTGCTCTTCATAGCGCGGATCGCTGATGAGCACTTCGCCATCGCGATGGACGATCAGAAAACTGTCCTCGCCGGTAAAGCCGGTCAGGTAGCGCACGTTGATGAAGCTGGTCACCAACAGCGCATCGGCATCCGCCTCCCGCACCGCCCGCCGCAGCCGCTCGCGACGCTTCTCGTAATCCATCGCCATGGGTTCGCGTTAGCTGAAATAGGATTGAATACAAACTCTCTCGTTCCCAGGCTCCGCCTGGGAACGCACTGTCTTGGAGGCTCTGCCTCCTCGCACCTGCCGAACTGCTCGATCCCCAAACTGGCCGGCTTGCCGGCTGCTGCGAGGCAGAGCCTCGGGGACAGTGCGTTCCCAGGCAGAGCCTGGGAACGAGTCGTACAGGTGCTCGCGATTAACGGGCCGCGGTCGCGTCGGGATAACACAGGTCAAACTTCATCCGCAGCTTGGCGATGATCTGCTGGTGCTGATCGTCAGCCAGATTGTGCTCCTCGCGCGGATCGCTCTTGAGATCGTACAGCTCGACTGCAGTCGAGTTGCCTTGCTCGCTGCGCTTCATCCGCGCCGCCGGCACAATGAGCTTGTGATAGCCTTCGATGATCCAGCGGTACTGCAGACTCTTGGCCGCGTCTTCCATATCGACGATATCGTGCTCGAATATTTCGCCAAAGACGGCCGTGCGAGCTTTGAGAGCCGAATCGTCCAGCACGTTGATGCCCGGCAGCGCAGGATCGGCAGGTTGGTTAAGCAGGGCGAGCGTGGTCGGCACCAGATCGATGCTCGAAACCAAATCGGTTTCGTCGCGAGCCGGTTGGATGTGGCCAGCCCAGTGGAACATGATCGGCGTGCGAATGCCGCCTTCATACGGACTGCGTTTGCTGCGCGGCGCGTAGGCACTCTTATCGGGCAGATTGATCCAGCCATTGTCGGTAACGTAGACGATCAGCGTGTTGTCGGGGCGGCCGTTTCGCTGGACGATTTCGCGCAGCTGGCCGATCGATTCATCGAACCATTCGCACATCGCCCAATACTTGGCGATCGGTTCGGTCGGCGCCACTTTGCGGTACTTTTCCAGCAGTCGCTCGGGCGGATTGTGGGGCGCGTGAGGCAACATCGGCGCGTACCACAGGAAGTACGGTTGATTGTTCTTGCGAGCGCCTTGCACGTACTGTTCAACTTGCTCCATTCCCTTGCGGCCGATCTCCAGACCGACGTCGCCGTGGCGGCCGCCGCGCGACACATCGCCGTGCGTCATGCCTTGATCGAAACCGCCGCGGCTGAAATTGCCTTCCCACCACTTGCCGACTTGAAGCGAAACGTAGCCCAGCTTCTTCAAGCGATCGGGGAGCGTCGTCGCGCGATCGATGTGCAAACGCAGATACTCTTCGATCTGCTTTTGATATTCGGGATTGTTGTAGCGCCGCGGTGCCTTCGGTCCGGCGGAGGCGGCCGGCGGCGGATCGTTGCCCACGACGCCATGCTGATGCGGATACAGTCCGGTGATGATCGTCATCAGCGACGGACGGCAGAGACTGTCGGGGACATAGCCGCGTGTGAACAAGCGACTCTCGCGGGCCAGGCGATCGAGGTTCGGAGTGCGAATGTGCTCGTGCCCCATGAAGGAATAGTCGTTGTAGGCTTGATCATCGGATAAGATGAACACGATGTCCGGCAACTGATTTGCAGGAGCAGCTTGACTGGTGCCCGCATCTGGGCTGCCCGCGTCGGGCTTGCCCGTTTGTGGAGTTGCCGATTGCAGCTTGCCCAGCGCGGCGAGCGCGAACAGCAGGCAGCAGCTTGCTCGCAGCAGCCTGACGGCCACCCCGGTCCACGAGAGCTCGACCTGCCGAGTGGAAATCTTGCGGTTTCGAGTCTGTATGTTCATACCACTTTGCGCCTGAGGACTTCGAAGTTTCATGATCACGGTGAAAGTTCACGCACCCTGTGGCACTATCATTCTGGATCGGCCGACGAAATGCAATGCACTGAATCGGCAGATGATTACCGATTTGACTCAAGCCTTCGACGACCTGCGGCAAGAGCGCAAAGTGCGTTCCATCATCTTGACCGGATCGGGACTCCATTTCTGCGCAGGAGTCGACTTGGCCGAGTGGCAGGAGACGACCGCAGGTCCCGAACCGTTCGGACAGTATCACGAGGATGCCCAGGCGCTGCGCGAACTGATCGAATCGATGCTGCAGCTTCCCAAGCCGATCATCGCAGCCATCGACGGCGCCGCGATCGGTTTTGGACTCGGCTTAGTATTGGCCAGCGACCTGGTGGTCGCCACACACCGAGCCACTTTTTCTCTGCCGGCGCCCAAGCGCGGATTGGTTTCTGGGCTGGTCGCGCCGCTGCTGGTATTCCGCCACGGCGCGGCGCTGGCTTCGCGTTTGATTCTCGGCGTCGACGAACTCGACGCCGAAGAGGGCTACCGCATGGGGATCGTGCATCATCTCGTGCAGGCCGATCAGGTCTGGGTGCGAGCCAGCAGCTGGGGGCAGTCGATTGCTGAAGGCTCCGCCGAATCGCTGCAACTGAGCAAGAAGCTGCTCAACGAAATGATCGGCGAACCGCTGGCGACGAATCTCTCCAGCGGCGCGGCCGCCACCGCCACTTCGCTGACGACCGAAGCGGCCAGCGAAGGGCTGAAGGCGTTTACGGAGAAACGCGAGCCGAAGTTTCCGTAGAGGCTGTTTTTCAACGCAGAGGCGCAGAGAAAGAACAGAGAACGCAGAGCTATGGCACTGCGACCACTGCACTCTCTGCGTCTCTGCGTTGAAATCCGAATGCTTAGCCTTCACCCCGGGCGACGGGGCGGTTGGGATCGGTGATCCACTCGCTCCATGAGCCGGCGTAGAGGGCTGGGAGCGGTTGGCCGCTGACGGCGGTGGCCAGCACGTTGTGACAAGCGGTCACTCCCGAGCCGCACATGTGGACGACGGTCCCGGCGCTGGCCGGATGCGCGTGAATCGCCGCCAAAGCCTCCGGCGGGCGAAAGCAGCCTTGGGCATCGAGATTCTGAGCGAACGGAATATTGATCGCTCCAGGCACGTGGCCGGCGACTTTGTCGATCGGTTCGACGTCGCCGCGATAACGTTCGGGCGCTCGCGCATCGCACAACAACATCGTGCCTTCAGCCAAGCCTTGCTGAAGTTCGTCGACTTCGACCAGCAGCGCGTCGCGGATGCGATGAATGAAATCGCCGCGCGGCGGCAAGGGCGGTGCGCCGATCTCGAGCGGTCCGCCTTGGCGAACCCACGCCGGCAAGCCGCCGTCGAGCACCGCCACGCGATCATGTCCCATCCACTTCAGCAGCCACCAGCAACGGGCAGCGAACATGCCCGACGCATCGTCGTAGGCGACGACTTGCGAGTCAGTCGACACGCCGCAGCCCCGCATCAGCTCGACAAACTTTTCGACGGGCGGCAGCGGATGACGTCCGCTGGTCTCGGTGATCGGACTCGACAAATCGCGATCCAGATGCAAGTAGAACGCTCCAGGGATATGGCCCTCGGCGTAAACCCGCTCGCCATAGTTGACGTCGGCCAACGAGAAACGCGCATCAAAAACCACCGTGCCTGGTTTCTGAAGAATCTCAATTAGTTCCGCCGCATTAATGATCGTCGTGAATTGCATAGTATTTCAGGCTCATCTCGCAGTTTAGTGGGCAAAGCGGTTGTCGAGTGGTTGGTGTGTCGCAGCGGAATCTTGAGGACCAAAGGTCCGTAATCCCTTAGCCCAGCCCGGCGGGCTGGGGTCCCGCGGGGCGCAAGCGATCCCAGCCCGCCGGGCTGGGCTAAGGAATCGCGGGCCTTTGGCCCTAACAGCCAGACTCGGCTCATTACTGCGCAGAGAACAAATGTGAAACCCAATTAGAGCGAACGGCGCGGTTCAATTGCACTCGAGCCTCCGCCGGTGTCGCACAGGATGCTACACAACTGATCGATCGTCGCGTTCAAACGCTGGTACGCTTGGAATGCGAACAGCAGTGCCACACCGGTCAGCACCGTAATCACCAACAGAAACAAACTCTCACTCGCATCGGCTACTCCGAGCGTCTGGCGAGCGGCCAGCAGGGTCAGGGCAAACAGTGGAATTGCCGCGGCCGAAGCCAGGTAGATCGCACACCGAGTCTTCAACTGGCTGGCTCGCTGCTGAAAACGAGCATCGACCATCGTGGGCGCAACGATCGCCGGATAATAAATTTCGCTGGCGACTAGCGAAATACCAAAGAACGGATAGATCCACGCAATTCCGCCACAAATGGTCAGGCTCAAGAAGAATTCGATTGCGCCGGTCAAATTAAATAGCGGGTCGAGCCGCCACAGCACCAGCGGAAAGGCGATTCCGGCGATGGACCACAACAGACCGCCGATCATCGCCGCGCGATGGCCTAAGTTCCAAGCGGCATCGAGCCCCGCTTCGGCCGCCGCCTGACCTTGCGCGGCGGCTCTCAGTGCACGACGCACCACTCGAGCCAGCAGGATCAAAATGGCGGCTCCCAGCGGGAAGGCGATGCAGTTGACCCAGATGGAAACGGCGACGAAGCCGTGTTCCAGCTCACCGTAATCAGCTCGGATTGCGGCCAGGTTGTATTGATAGTTGAGAGCCCCGGCCAATCCGTTGGGCACGAAGATGATCAGCGCGGTCGTTAGCAGCACCGGCCAGCGGCGCACCTGCGCATACAAACTTTCCTCGGCTGGCTCAAACAGCTCCGCGGCGCGCGCGTTGAGAGCCAACTTCAATCGCCCGGCCAGTTCTTGGCCGCTGCGCGGACGAAGCTCGCGGTCGAAGCGAAGCGTTTGCCGCAGCGTCTTTTCCAGGACGCGGGCTGCGGCCGTTTGCGGCGGACGGCTTAAGGTCGGCGAAGCGCGGCGCATGTCGATCTGCTGTGCGACCGCTTCGTGCCAACTGGAAATCAGCTTGTTAGGCAGAACCGAACGGCTGCCTTGCCACAGCTCCCACAATACCATGGCCAGCGAGTACAAGTCGGACCGACTATCGAGTTCATCCGGACGCAGCTTGCCGGCAGGATCGGCAACCTGCAATTGCTCGGGCGACATATAAGCGAGCGAACCGCCGAAGTGCACCGCCGCGCCGGCGCAGCCCGCAGTGCCGCCGTAGCTGACGTTAAAGTCGGCCAGCTTCGGCGAGCCTTCGGCCGAGAGCAATACGTTGGCCGGCTTCACATCGCGATGCATGATGCCGCGTTCATGAGCCGCGGCCAAGCCTTCAGCCAGCTGCACACCGATCCAAGCCACGGCGCTGGGCCAGTCGAGCCCAGCCAGGTATTCGCGCGTCGAACTGTGTTCAGGCGGTTGTTGTCCGGCGGTCAACAGCGCTTGATCGATCGACTGCAAAATCGCGCGGCCGCTGAGCGCTTCGGCGGGCAAGTTGGCCGTGGCGTGGATGACGTCGGCCAGCGTTCCGCCGGGCACATACTGCATGTAGAGCAGCACCGCATCGGGATCGGAGATGCGCCGCTGATCGTAGACGCGGACGATGCTGGGGTGATCGAGCTGCGAGAGAGCGATCGGTTCGTCGCTGCCGCGCTGTGACACTTTCAAGGCGACTAGCCGTTGCATCGAAATCTGCCGCGCCAGATAGACACTGGCAAAGCTGCCGCGGCCGAGCGTT
>JBQCEI010000351.1:0-2854 GCA_051960375.1 Aureliella sp.
GGGAGAGGCTTCAGGCTTCAGGGAGAGGCTTCAGGCTTCATGGAGAGGCTTCAGGCTTCAGGGAGAGGCTTCAGGCGTCAGGCCCCAGGGATTTCCTGACGCCTGAGGCCTGAGGCCTGACGCCTGATTCTCCCCTCTCGGCAACCGTTGTGACAAGGTGGGGGATGGCTTAACTTTCGAACGACGCGCACGTCTTCTGATAGCTCCACGGCAAGAAGACCAGCAAGGGGAGCCAGGTGGCGACGACCGGCGAGAGCAAGTAACCGGAGCTGCCGGCGGCGTTGAGGGCCATGACGATGGCGGTGAAGCCCCCCACCATCAAGATGCACACGCCGGCTACCCAAAACATGTGCCGGTCGGGGCGCGTCAGCACGATTGGAATGCCGAGCAACAGCACGGTCCAGTCGATCGCCGGCCGCACGAACCGCGAGTGAATCTGTACGCGCAAGTCATCGACGCTCGGGGCTTCGCCGTTGCGCAGATGCGAGATCAGCTCGCCTGTCGAGGCGAATTGTTTCCAGGCTGAGCCGCCGCGGAGCGCGTCGAATTCCACATGGCTGACCAAAAAGCATTCGCCCGTGGCGAGCCATGGCGTGTCGCTGCGCGTCAAGAGCAGAGGCTGGCCATCGGCCTTGCGGATCGAAGGCACTTGATCGATGTCGTGCGGGACGCTGACCCCTTGGAGCAAATAACCTTGCGGATGCTGGTCATCTTCGCGCAGGGCTTTGGCCGAGACAGCCAGGATTTGCCGTCCGAGAGATGAAAGCGGGCCGGGATGCAGCCGGATCATCGGGTCGACCAGTTCGTTCTTGGTCGGCAAGAGATGCCGTCCGTTGAAGTGAATGCTCAGGGCGCGATCCGGCGTCGGCCGCACTGGCCGAGGCGTGTCCCCCTGCAAATCTTGCGGTTTGCGATCCAGGCGGTCTTGATACAGCGGAATCCAGAACTCGCGCGACAAAGCCGCTGCGCCGATCACGCACGCCGAGGCGATCATCAGCGGCCGCATGACGCGTCGCTTGGTGACGCCGGCGGCCAACAACGCGGTCAGCTCGTTGGTGCGATAAATCCAAGTGATCGCAAACAGCAGTGCCATCAGCGCCAGCAGTCCGCTCAGCCGCTCAAAGATCGTCAGCGTGTAAGGTCCGTAATACTCCAGCAGCACCATCGCCATGCTGTTCTGCTGCTGGCCGTACTCGATGAACTCGTTCAAGTTGTTGAACACGTGAACGATGATGAGCAGACCCGAGATCGACAGAAAGCAGATCGACAACACTCGGAAATAGATCATCAGCAGGTAGCGGTCGATGCGTGTCATGAGCGTCCTTGATCAGCGTCCCGGCTTGAGCACTCCTGTGCTAGCACCGCTTTAGTTCAACACGTCTCGACGCCTAGCTCCTCACCTCCCCCCGGCCCCCTCTCCCTGGAAGCGGGGCGAGGAGGAGTGAAGAAGGCTTTAGCGCCGGCCCCATATCCATCTTCTCTCCCCTCGCCCCGCTTCGGGGAGAGGGGCCGGGGGTGAGGGGCTCTGCCGAGTGTTGCATTTCGGCCGGCGGCTGTGAAGATCAGTCGCGGCGCCAGAGTCGCTTCCAGCTGGGATCGGCCGTGCCGGCGCGGGGCGGAAGCTCGAAAGCCTGGCTGGCCCAGGCGCCGAAGAAATCGGGCATGCTGCCGAGCAAATCGGGGCGCTCGAGCAGTCGCGCGGGCTCGAGCCACATGAATTCGGCCACTTCGCGCTCGTTGGCGCGCGGGGCCGAATCGGGATGGCGGTCGACGACCAGCCAGTCGAGCAGCGTGCCCCACGACGTGCGGCTCTGCCACACCATCCGCGGGCTGTCGACCAGCAGCCCCAGTTCCTCGCTCAGCTCGCGCACGACCGCTTCTTCGGGCGTCTCGCCCACTTCGATCGTGCCGCCGGGAAAGCACAACATGTTGGGAGCCCGCACAAAAGCGCTGCGGCGGATCACCAGGAACTCGTTGTTTTCGACCACAATCCCGACCGCGCCGTGTCGTGGTTTGCCATACTTCGAACTGACCTTAGCCGGCATGGCGTTTCCTTGACCGACGATGTTGCAAAACGGTGTGATGCGGGCTTTTACAGTCTTGTGTGGCACTGGCTATGCCAGTGTCTTCACGATCGAAGTTTAAGGCTAACAGGCCGAGGATATCTTCCCAATGGTTGATCGCCCAAACCGATAGTACTTCGCTTGGTAAAACTTCCGATTTTGTCTGCCTACAGACTTCGAGGAGAAAAGCACTGGCATAGCCAGTGCCACACTCCGCGGTAAAAAACTTACTTGGACGCGACCGCCAGTTCAGGCAGTCCCAACAACGACCGGACGCGCGGCTGGACGACTTGCCCGTCGCGGGTGACGAGCGTTTCGCGAATGATCTCGTCGTCCGCATCGAGCCGCAGATGGTCTGCTTCGACGAGATTGAGCAAGAACTTCGTCACGTTGTGGCTGTACATCTGACTGGCATCGAAGGCGACGTCGGCGGCGATGTTGGTCGGGCCGAGGATCGTGACATCGTGTTTGACGACGCGCCGGTCGGGCTCGGTCAGTTCGCAGTTGCCGCCACGCTGAGCGGCCAAATCGACGATGACGCTCCGCGGCCGCATGGCGCGAACTGCGTCGGCGGTGACCAGCAGCGGAGATTTTTTACCAGGGATTGCCGCGGTGCAAATGACGACATCTTGCACAGCGACGACCTTGGCGAGCTGTTCGCGCTGCTTGATATAGAACGACTCGTCGAGCGCTTTGGCATAGCCGCTGCGATCCTCGGCTGCCGCAGTATCGAGTCCCAGGTCGACGAACTTGGCACCCAAGCTCTCGATCTGCTCGCGCGTGGCCGAGCG
>JBQCEI010000352.1:0-6123 GCA_051960375.1 Aureliella sp.
ATCCTTCCGGCACGCGCGGCTCGCGCTCCTCTGCTCGAACGGCCGCTGGCATCGCTGCCGCAGCAAGCCACGCTAAGCTAAGGGCGAGAGAGTGGATTCGAGTTGGCAGTTTTCTCATGGTGCTTGAGTCCTGGGCAGAGTCGGTTCGTCGGACGGCGAGTTGGAACGCTTTTGCAAGCAGTTATTTTACCGCGGAGGCGCGGAGAGCGCGGAGCGGCCTCTGCCCTCTCCGCGCCTCCGCGGTAAAATCCGAGCATAATTCCTTTTCACTCCCCACTCGACCCAGATCTTCATGACCGCTGAGCAGACCGATGCGATTGTCTTGCGGCTTTTTCCGTGGAGCGAGTCGAGCTGCGTAGCTTCGCTATATACCCGAGACTTCGGCAAACAATCGGTCCTGGCCAAGGGAGCCTGGCGCGCGAAGAGCCCATTCGAAGGCGCTCTTGACCTGCTTGCAATTTGTCGCGTAGTGTTCCTCCCAAAGGCTGGCGATGCGCTCGGGATATTGACCGAAGCAAAGCTGGTCGAGCGATTCCGCGCCGGTCGGCGCAGCTTGCTGCGGCTGTACTGCGGCTACTACGTTTCGGAGCTGCTCGAGCGGTTTACCGAACGGGGCGATGCGCAGCCGGAGTTGTATGAGCTGGCCGCGGCCACGCTGGCTGCCTTGAGCGACGAAAGCCAAGAGCCGCGGGCGTGCATCCTGCGGTGGGAACTGCAGTTGCTGCGGCTGGTGGGACATGCACCGACTTGGGATCGCTGTGCGCAGTGCGGCGCGACGATCGACGGCGAAGCCAACCGACCGTTTGCGCCACTGGTCGGCGGCATCGTGTGTGACGCGTGCGCCGGCGGCTTGCGACCGTTGATACAGATACCAGCCGCGGCTCGCCGAGAGTTGATACGTTTCAGCGACGCGGCGTGGCGAGAAATACCGACTACGAGCCTCATCCCGGCTGGGCGAGCGGCCATGCGCGGAGCGCTGGAGCGTTACTTCGCCGCCTTGCTCGATCGACGGCTCAATTTGACTCATTTCCTCGAGGAGCTTGGGCATTGACACGGATGTCAGCAGTCAAACGACGCTTGCTACGCGCCATGCTCCGCAGGCAACTGCAGCGGACTTCGGCTCAGGGCGAGCGTTCGCTGGACAAGTCGCGGTGTGGCAGGTCGCTGCTGCACATGTCGCTTGTCAGCGCGCTGCTAGTCGTCGCCGATGGCTGCAAGATGTTCTCCCCCAATGCGGGATCGCTGGCCGAAGAGGCCGAAGCCCGTCGCGTGATCGAAGGCCCGATGGAAGGCTACCGTCCCGAAGGCCGCGCCGCGGAAAGCCGTAGCAAGCCGCAAGCTTTCTGGGACCGCATCACCGGTCGCAATCGGCACGATGTCGCCAAGGCGCGGGCCGAGTACGCCCTGGGCGATGAACTGTTCAACAAAGCCAAGCACCTCGAAGGCGAAGAACGGACCGATGCCTTCCGAGCGGCTGCCGCCAAATACAAGAACGCAGCCGACAACTGGCGCAGCTCCGCACTCGAACAAGACGCTCTGCTGATGATGGGCGAGAGCTATTTCTTTGCCGAAGATTACTACAAATCCGAGCAGGCTTACGCCAAGCTCGTCAAAGAGTATCCGCGCAACCGCTATCTCGATCACGTCGGCTCCCGCCGCTTCGAGATCGCCGACTACTGGCTCAAAGAGGACGGCCAACTCCACAAGCCGTTCTACATGGTCAACTTGACCAATAATCGCTTGCCGCTGAACGACACCTCGGGCCACGGCCGCCGAGTGCTCGAGAAAATGCGGCTGGACGACCCGACCGGCAAGCACACCGACGATGCGACGATGCGGTTGGCAGTGGCCAGCTTTCAAAAGGGTGACTACGAGACTGCCGCCGACACGTTTTCGGACCTACGGGTGACGTATCCCGACAGCGAACATCAGTTCCAGGCGCAGTTCCTCGAACTGCAAAGCTTGCTGGCATCGTATCAAGGGCCGCTCTACAGCAGCGTGCCGCTGACCGATGCCGAGAAGCGAGCCAAACAGATATTGCGGCAGTTCCCCAAAGATGCCCAGGAGAATCAAAAGGAACTCAATCTCGCGCTGGCCAAGATCCACTACCTCAAGGCGGAGCGCTATTGGGAGCAAGCCGAGTTTCGTCGCAAGCGCCAGGAGTCAGCGGCAGCTCGCTACTACCTGGAGCGAATCGCCGACGAATACAAAGACACGCCCTTTGCGGAGCTGGCCAAAGCGAATCTCGAGAAGTTGAAAGATCGGCCCGACGATCCGCCCCAGTACTTTGCACCGCTGGTCAAGCTCTTCCCCGATCGCGGAGCGGCGCGGCCCTGGCTGCAGAACACGGGCGATTCGAAATAATGCGCGAGCGATCGTTTCTACGGCGGCGAGCTCAGCGAGCGGCAGCTCACCGAGCCGCAAAGGCAGTCGCTCTGCTGATCGCTGCGCTGCTCGCGCCCGTAGCCGGCGTTTCGATCGCCGGCTGCGCGGGCTATCAAGTCGGAGCAGCCAGCTTGTATCGCTCCGACGTGCGCACGATCTATGTGCCGATCATTCGCAACGATACCTGGCGACCGGAGCTGGGTGTCGAGCTCACCGAGGCTCTTCAGAAAGCGATTCAGCAGCGGACGCCGTTCCGCCTGGTGAACGATCCATCGGCCGACAGCGTGCTCACCTGCCGCGTAGTCGACGAGACCAAGCGCGTGATCACCGAGACGCGAAACGACGATCCGCGGGCCCTTCGTGCCAAGCTGACCGTGCAGCTCACGTGGGTCGATCGGCAAGGCAACGTGCTGATGGAAAATCGATTCATTCCGTCGGACGACGTCGCCTTCCTCTTCTCGCAAAGCGTCGACTTCGTACCCGAAGCAGGCCAGAGCATTTCGACCGCTTATCTGCGAGCCATCCAGCGCTTGGCCGACGAGATCGTAGGCCAGATGGAAGTCCGCTGGTAAGTTTTTCTACAGCTCTGCGTCCTCTGCCCTCTCTGCGCTCTCTGCGTTAAAAAATGAGCAGAGGACCAGACGATGCGAGCAGGTGAAACACATCCCAACAAAACTCCGCCGCTGATCGGCCTGATCGGTGGCGTGGCCGCGGGCAAATCGACCGTCGCTCGGTGGCTGGCCGATCACGGCGCCCTGTGGCTCGACTCGGACAAGGCGGCTCGCGAAGTGCTCGAGTTACCCGACGTGATGCAGCAGCTGCGCGTGCGCTTCTCCGACTCGGTGGTCGATAGCCACGGCAAAGTCGATCGCAAAGCGGTCGCATCGCGCGTCTTTGGCACCGATCCGGCCGCGGTGGCCAATCGCTTGTGGCTCGAGGGACTGATCCATCCGCGCGTGCGGGCTCTCACCGAGCAGCGAATCGCTGAGGCGGGAGATCGCTATCCGGCGATCGTGATCGATGCGCCGCTGCTACTCGAGGCCGGCTGGGGCGAGGCGTGCGACTGCGTCCTCTTTGTCGACACGCCGCTTGAGCTCCGAGCTCAGTTTGCCGCCGCCCGCGGCTGGACGCCTGAAGAATTTGCCAAGCGCGAAGAGTCGCAGCTTTCAATCACCGAGAAACGCAAGCGGGCCACCGCAGTCGTCGTGAACGACGGTAGCCTGGAGAAGCTGTACGGGGAGCTGGAGCAGTTCTGGACGCGATTGATGTCGGGTGATTTATCAGCCGGCACGCGGTAGCGTCCGGTTTTCTCAGGATTAAGCGCTGCTGCTGAAGACCCCTCACCCCCGACCCCTCTCCCCGAAGCGGGGGGAGGGGCGATAAGATGGTTTTGGTCTCCCCCTCGCCCCGCTTCGGGGAGAGGGGGCCGGGGGGTGAGGGGCTGAAGCGGGGATGTGTTCAGCCACATCAGGTTTTAGGTGTTCAGGCTAACGCCCTGCGGCTGATGTTGTGCTAGCGACATGACGCTTCTTGGCCGCTGAGTTGTTCTGAGCGGCATAGCTTGCCGTCGTTGCCCAGGAGGAAATTGGAGGCTGCGGCTTGTGCCGCGTGCGCGGATCATTCGATGTTTGACGCATGACCAATTGTCAGGCGAGCAACACGAACATGACCCAAGCCATCACATTCGACACTGCTGCGCACCGGCTGCTCGAGGACCTCGACCGCCGCCACGACGAGCTACTTCAGCAGCTCGACGACCTCGACCAGCGCGTCCTAGCGGTACTGTCGCAGTACATCACCATCCGCCCAGAAACCGCCGAGCCCACCGCAGAATCGCCAGCGCCCGCCGAAGACGACGACGAGGAATAATTCCTCGTGCTCGTGCTCGTGCTCGATTCTTCAGGACCAAAGGTCCGTCATTCCTTAGCCCAGCCCCGCGGGCTGGGACACTGCGTTGAAGGGAACACACTGTTTTCTCGGCCGCGGGAAATCCCAGCCCTACCGGGCTGGGCTAAGGGATCGCGGACCTTTGGTCCTGAAGAGTCGAACGCAAGTCTAGCGCAGCATCGGCTCGATCTAGCAACAAAAAACTCGCTCCCGTACCTAAAAGGCCCAGGAGCGAGTGTAGATCGTTCAAATTGTCGAAACGGCGAACCGCTTACTTGCCGTCGCGGAGGGCCGCTTGAGCGGCGGCCAGGCGAGCAATCGGCACGCGGAACGGCGAGCAGCTGACGTAGTTCAGTCCGATGTTGTGGCAGAAGATGACCGAAGCCGGGTCACCGCCGTGCTCACCGCAGATGCCGATCTTGAGGTCGTTCCGAGTCGAACGTCCCTTCTCGACGCCGATCTTCATCAGCTGGCCCACGCCGGTCGTATCGATCGAGGCGAACGGGTTAGCCTTCAGAATCTCGAGCGACTGATACTGCGGAATGAACGAACCGGAATCGTCGCGGCTCATGCCGAGCGCGGTCTGGGTCAAGTCGTTGGTACCGAACGAGAAGAACTCGGCGGTCTCAGCGATCTCGTCGGCGGTCAGAGCACCGCGGGGCACTTCGATCATCGTTCCGACGGTGTACGGGAACTTCTTGCCCGTTTCCTTCATGACTTCCTTGGCGACGCGATGAATGATCTCGACTTGCAGATCGAGTTCCTTCTTGAAGCCGACCAGCGGAACCATGATTTCCGGCTTGACCTTGATGCCTTCCTTGAGCACCGCAGCGGCGGCTTGGAAGATGGCGCGAGCCTGCATTTCGGCGATCTCGGGACGCACGATGCTGAGGCGGCAACCGCGGAAGCCAAGCATCGGGTTGAACTCGTGCAGTTCTTCAACCAAGCGCTGAACTTCCTTGACGCTCACGCCCAACTGCTTCGCGACTTCCTCTTGCCCCTTCTTGTTGTCTGCGTGCGGGAGGAACTCGTGCAACGGCGGATCGAGCAAGCGGATGCAAGCCGGCAGGCCGTTGAGAGCCCGGAAGATGCCTTCGAAGTCAGCTTGCTGATAAGGCAGCAGTTGGTCGAGGGCTGCGCGGCGAGCTTCTTCGGATTCGGCCAGGATCATTTGGCGCACTGCCACGATCCGCTCGCCTTCGAAGAACATGTGCTCGGTGCGGCACAGACCGATCCCTTCGGCGCCGAAGGCCACCGCGTTGGCGACCTGGTCGGGCTGGTCGGCGTTGGTGCGAATGCCGAGCTTGCGGTACTTGTCGGCCAGCTTCATCAAACTGGCGTAGTACTGGTAGACCTTGCTGTCAGCCGCCTTCATCGTCTTGCTGATCAGAACCTGATTCAGTTCGCTGTCAGCCGTGGCGATCAGGCCGCTGAAGACTTCGCCGGTCGAACCGTTGATGCTGATTGCGTCACCTTCCTTGAGGGTCACGCCGTTGCACTTGAGCGTCTTCTTGTGGTAATCGATCTCGATATCGCCAGCGCCGGCGACGCAGACCTTGCCCATCTGGCGAGCGACCAGGGCCGCGTGGCTCGAAACACCGCCGCGGCAGGTCAAGATGCCGTTGGAGGCGATCATACCGCGGAGATCTTCTGGGCTGGTTTCGATACGAGCCAGGATGACGCTCTGGTTTTTGGCAGCCTGTTCTTCGGCCTTGGCGGCGGTGAAGACGACCGAACCGGTCGCGGCGCCGGGACCGGCCGCTAGACCGACGGCCATCAGCCGGCCATCCTTACGAGCTTGTTCGTAAGCTCGGTGATCGAAGATGGGCTGCAGCAGTTGATTGAGCGCCT
>JBQCEI010000353.1:0-6339 GCA_051960375.1 Aureliella sp.
CTTCTCGAGCTGGATGCCGAGGTCGTCGCTGATGAACGTGCCACCGGTCAGCGTCGCGATGTCGGCCATCATCGCCTTGCGGCGGTCACCGAAACCGGGAGCCTTCACGGCGCAGACGTTCAACGTGCCGCGCAGTTTGTTGACCACCAGCAGCGTCAACGCTTCCGCATCGACGTCTTCGGCGATGATCAGCAGCGGGCGGCCGCTCTGGCTGGTCTTCTCGAGGATCGGCACCAGGTCGCGGATGTTGCTGATCTTCTTTTCATACAGCAGAACGAGCGCGTTTTCGAACGTGCAGCTCATGTCCGCCGGGTTGTTGATGAAGTAAGGCGAGACGAAGCCCTTGTCGAACTGCATGCCGTCGACGTATTCGACTGTCGTATCGGCCGTCTTGCCTTCTTCGACCGTGATCACGCCGTCTTTGCCGACCTTCTCGAGGGCTTCGGCCAGCAAGCTGCCGATCTTCATATCGTTGTTGGCGCTGATGGCCCCGACATTGGCCACTTGCTGACGGTCGGTGACCGGCTTGCCCATCGCATGCAGTTGCTCGACCGCGGCTGCGACCGCCTTGTCGATCCCGCGGCGGATGGCGGTCGGGTTGCTGCCGGCGACGATGTTGCGCAGACCTTCCTTGAAGATCGCCCGCGCCAGCACGGTCGCGGTGGTGGTGCCGTCACCTGCCAGATCGCTCGTCTTTTGAGCCACTTCGACGACCAGCTTGGCGCCCATGTTCTCGAAGCGGTCTTCCAATTCGATTTCCTTGGCGACGGTCACGCCGTCTTTGGTCACCGTCGGACCGCCAAAGCTCTTATCGATAATCACGTTGCGGCCGGTCGGGCCCATGGTCACCGCCACGGCATCGGCCAGCTTCTCCACGCCCTGGAGCATGCGGGCGCGAGCGTGATCTTCAAACATCAATTGCTTTGCCACGCTAAGAATCCTCAAAAACTTAGAAAGTATGTCTGATTGAATGTAGGGGAACTAAGGGCCTGCTCAGTGAATCAGCCGGCGCCGTGACGGCGTCCGGTTGCTTGTCGCAAACCGCGGGCTAACGTCCTGCGGCTGATTATTACCGCCGGCTGCGGCCCGGCGGCTGTGCGTGAACAGGTTGCTAAGCGAGGACCTTGGCGAGGATGTCGCTCTCGCGCAGGATCTTGACCTCTTCGCCATCGACTTCGACGTCGCTGCCGCCGTACTTGCCGTAAATGACGACGTCGCCCACGGTCACCGACAGCGTGCCGCGATTGCCGTTATCGAGCAGCTTGCCCGGGCCGACGGCCAGCACGGTGCCGCGCTGCGGCTTCTCGCGAGCCGAATCGGGCAGGACGATGCCGCCAGCGGTCGTCGATTCGGCATCGACAGGCTGCACAACGATACGGTCATCCAAGGGACGGATCTTGATCTTGGCCATAGTCTTGAAATCCTTCAGTTCGTAAGCGGTGAGTATTGAGTATCGGTGTATGAATCGTTTTCGAGCGGCGGAGCCACCGCTCGAGCTTTGATCGCATTGAAATCTTGGACAACCGCAAGCAGGCTTGAGCCGATGCGGAGCGGGCAAGCGCCGGAAGCTGGCCGGCCGCCGGATCTTGGTACCGACAGCCGGTTAACTCGCAGCCAGGCTCGGCGGCAAGGCATCGCCGCCGGGCGGCTTACATCATGCCGCCCATGCCTCCCATGCCACCCATTCCGCCCATGCCACCCATGTCCATGCCGCCCATGCCACCCATGCCGTGGTCATGGTGGCCGTGTCCGCCTTCCTCTTCTTCTTCCTTGGGAATGTCGGTCACGAGCGACTCGGTGGTCAGCAGCAGAGAAGCGACGCTAGCCGCATTCTGCAGCGCGGTGCGAACGACCTTAGCCGGGTCGATGATGCCAGCCTTGACCAGGTCGGTGTACTTGTCGGTGTTGGCGTCATAGCCTTCGGTCTTGACCTTCTGCTGACGCACGCGATTGACGACTACCGCGCCATCGACACCCGCGTTGTTGGCGATCGAGCGGAGCGGATAGTCGAGCACGTTGCGAATGATGTTCACGCCCATCTGCTCGTCGCCTTCGGCCTTGAGCTTCTTGAGCACGTCTTCGCAGCGGAGCAGAGCGACGCCGCCGCCCGGAACGATGCCTTCTTGCAGAGCAGCTTGGGTAGCTGCCTTGGCATCATCCAGCAGAGCCTTGCGCTCCTTCATTTCGGTTTCGGTCGCCGCGCCGACGCTGATCTGAGCGACGCCGCCAGCCAGCTTGGCCAGCCGCTCTTGCAGCTTCTCGCGATCGTAGTCGCTGTCGGTGTTGTCGATTTCGCGGCGGATCTGTTCGGCGCGACCGGTGATCGCGTCCTTCTTGCCCGCGCCGCCGACGATGATCGTTTCTTCGCTGGTGATGCGGACCTTCTTGGCGCGACCCAGGTCGTTCAGCTTGACGCTCTCCAGGTCGATGCCCAGGTCCTTGAAGATCGCCTGACCGCCGGTCAGCACGGCGATGTCGCCCATGATTGCCTTGCGGCGATCGCCGTAGCCAGGAGCCTTCACGGCGCAGACGCTGAGGATGCCGCGCATCTTGTTGACGACCAGCGTCGCCAGAGCTTCGCCGTCGATGTCTTCAGCGATGATCAGCAGCGGCTTCTTGGCCTTGCTGATCGCTTCCAGCAGCGGAATCAGCTTCTTGTTGGTGCTGATCTTTTCTTCAAACAACAGGATGTAGCAGTCGTCCAGTTCCACCGACACGTCGTCGGCGTTGGTGACGAAGTGCGGCGAGAGGAACCCGCGATCAAACTGCATGCCTTCGACCACTTCGACGGTCGTTTCGCTGCTGCGGCCTTCTTCGATCGTGATCACGCCGTCCTTGCCGACCTTCAAGAAGGCATCGGCGAGCACGTCACCGATTTCCGGATCGTTGTTGCCGGCGATCGTGGCGACTTGCTTGATTTCTTTCTTGCTCTTTTCATCGATGCGAATCGACATCGCGGTCAGTTCCTGGCCGACCGCGTCGACCGCCTTGGCGATGCCGCGCGAGAGAGCCATCGGATCGGCGCCGGCGGCGACCATTTTGAGACCTTCGCGGAAGATGGCTTCCGCCAGAACCGTAGCGGTGGTGGTGCCGTCGCCAGCGACATCGTTCGTCTTGCTGGCGGCTTCCTTGACCAGCTGGGCTCCCAGGTTTTCGTAGGGGTCATCCAGCTCGATGTCTTCGGCAACCGTCACACCGTCTTTGGTGACCTTGGGCGAGCCCCAGCCTTTGTCCAGGACTGCGTTGCGACCGCGTGGGCCGAGCGTGCTGCGCACGGCTCGCGCCAGCTTGGAGACACCCGCCAACAGGGGTTGCCGAGCCTCGTCATCAAACA
This sequence comes from Aureliella sp., assembly GCA_051960375.1. GTDB lineage: Bacteria > Planctomycetota > Planctomycetia > Pirellulales > Pirellulaceae > Aureliella. The sequence goes on from JBQCEI010000353.1 coordinate 3,335, forward strand.
CCATTTGCTTTGCCACGTTCTAAGCTCCTCCAATTTGCCCAAAGTTGCTTTGCCCTCAAACGGGGCAGTTGGACGCTACGCGAGCCTCGCTTGCCAGCCAAAGGCACGTGCGTCCAAAGTGAAATCACGCTATGAAAAACCAGCGTCGCGTGCCCGCGAGCTCCTAGGCCCGCGACCGCTCTCTTACCAGTTCAAGTCCTGCGTCCAGCGTTCGGATCACCCCGAACTCGCCCTGCGGCCAACGCGCCCATCTGGCAGCACCGCTAGGCTGGGTCGCACGCCATGCAACCCGTGTGCCATGGCCGTTTTCGGGCAGACCAACTTGCATCGCAAGTCCATTTAAAACAACAACTTAGAACCAGACGCTCACTCGGCCAGAATGGCAAGGGTCGCCGATCGGATGAGAGTGCCAATTTGGCGTATCGGCGGTGGCGATGGCCTCAAGAAAGCCGCTTTCCTTCGTGCCTTCGTGTCTTTGTGGTTCAAAAAAATTTTCACCACCAAGACACGAAGACACTATGAAAAACGGGCAAGAGGAAGGACAGAATTTAGACGGCCGATTCCTCGGGGAGAGTGTACGGCGCGCGGTATTCACGGGTTAGCATCGAGTTGGCCTGCGTTGAAGCGACGAAAGCTTCGTTCTTCGGGTCGAGCTTCAGTTGCGGACCGAGCGAGAACTTGAGCTTGTCGACATCGAGGTCGTTCTTGCGCAAGTGGTCGGCGGTGCGCTTGAAAGTTGCCTCCATGTCTTCATTGCCCTTGAACTCCTTCAAAGCCGCCGGCACGTCGGCGCCGTCGACCGGCTTGCCCAGCCGCAGCGAGATGTTGCCCAGGTGGCACAGAGCGCTCGAGAGATGCCCCTCTTCGATGTCGGCGTTGAGCTTCTTGTGATCACGGCTGCGCACCGCATCGAGGAAGTTGGCGTAGTGGTACTGATCGCCGCCACCTTTGAACTTCTTGATCTCGTTGCCATCGGCATCGAAGGCGACGCCGGTGTCATACGAGCTCATCATCAGGTAACCCTTGGTGCCTTCGATGATGATGCCGACCTTGGCGCCGCGATACGCATCGGTCTCCAGACCGCGGACTTCGAAGACGAGCTGCTTGTCGCCGTAGCCCAGGACGACGATCTGCGTGTTGGCCGTTTCGCCGGCATCTTCATAACCGAAGCGACCGCCGTAGCTGATAACGCTGTCGGCCAGCCCCTCTTTGTTGAGCGCCCAGCGGCAGAGGTCCATTTGATGGATGCCCTGGTTGCCAAGGTCGCCGTTGCCGTAGTCCCACTGCCAGTGCCAATCGTAATGGAACTTGGGACGCGTCAGCGGCTTCTTCGGTGCTGGGCCGAGCCACAGATCGTAATCGACTCCTTCGGGAATCGGATAGTTGCCGCGCGGGCCGATCGACGGACGCCGCTTGTAGCACAGGCCGCGAGCGATCTTCACGTCGCCGATGCCGCCATCGTGAATGAAGGCCATCGCATCGCGCATGCCAGGATTGGATCGGCACTGCGTACCGGTTTGTACGATCTTGTTGTGCTTGCGAGCAGCCTGAACCAGGCGGCGGCCTTCGACCACATTGTGGCTGACCGGCTTTTCGACATACACGTCCTTGCCCGCTTGCACTGCCCAGATAGCGGCCAGCGAGTGCCAATGATTCGGCGTAGCGACGGTGACAAAATCGATCGATTTGTCGTCGAGCAGTTTGCGGATGTCGGGAACGTAGGTCGGCGTCGTCCCTTGCTGCTTGCCGATGTTCTCGCAAGCCTTGCCGCCGTGCTGCTGGTCGACATCGCAGATGTGCGTGATCGTGACATCTTTGCGGTTGAGCATGGCGGAAATGTGACTGCCGCCGCGGCCGCCGGCTCCAATCACGGCACAGCGCAGCTTGTCTCCGGCGCTGCCGCCGCCAGCCGCTTGATCCTGAGCCTGCAGCAGCGACGCTTGCGACAAGGCGTAAGCCGAGGCGGTGGCCATCATCGATTGCCGCAGAAAACTGCGACGAGTTTGTTCGTTCATCGGAAGCCTCTAAAATGGAGGAAAGGTGGGTGGGACAAACCAAGGGTGAGCAGGTCGCCATTATACTAGCACGCCCGCTGCAACAATTGCCAATAGACTGCTGATTCCACCAGCCGCAGGGCGTTAGCCCGCGGTTTGCAACTCTCCAGAGCCGAACATGAACGTCAAAGAACGAGCTCGATGTGTCATGCAGCGGCTGGGCGAGCTGTACCCCGATCCGCCTATCCCGCTGGACCATCGCGATGCCTACACCTTGCTGGTGGCTGTGCTGCTGAGCGCTCAGTGCACCGACAAGATGGTCAATCGCGTCACGCCCGAGCTGTGGAAACTGGCCGACAACCCGTTGGACATGAGCAAGAAGTCGGTCGAAGAGATCCTGGCCATCATCCGCCCGCTGGGCCTGGCGCCGCGCAAGGCCAAAGCGATTCGCGAGCTCTCCGAAATCCTGGTCGAGAAATACGACGGCCAGGTGCCCGCCGACATGGAGAAGCTCGAAGAGCTCCCCGGCGTCGGTCACAAGACGGCCAGCGTCGTCATGTGCCAAGCGTTCGACCAGCCCGCCTTTCCGGTCGACACGCACATCCACCGCTTGGCTCAGCGCTGGGGCCTGAGCAACGGCCGCAGCGTCGAGCAAACCGAACGCGACTTAAAAAAACTCTTCCCCAAGGAAACGTGGAACAAGCTGCACCTGCAGATCATCTACTACGGCCGCGAACACTGCACCGCCCGAGCCTGCGACGGTCTCCGCTGCGACCTCTGCAAAACGCTCTACCCCAAACGCCGCAAACCGGTGGAAACTCGCAAGTAATTCCAACCATGCGCTGGATGCCGAGCCGCAGAAAAGGGTTGCAATGGTATGTGGTACATCACGCCGTGATGTGATTCGGAACCCGCCGTAGCGGTTTGTCCCACCTCTTCGTGCTCGTGCTCGTGCTCGTGCTCGTGCTCGGGTTTTCGCCCCGGAGGGGCCGTCGTCAGTAGCCCGGGGCG
>JBQCEI010000354.1:0-3850 GCA_051960375.1 Aureliella sp.
GAGCCGGCGGCCGTCACCCAACCACCTCTGTCGCGCTCGTCAGCAACGCCGACGGCGCGGGTGGCTGAGGCTGCCGAGAGCTACCAGGCCGCGCCAGGCCGCGATCGGCTGGTCGACCAGTTCCAGCAAGGGCTGCTCGCCGGCGACGAAGCCGCTTGCCAGGCGGTCCTAGAGCAGTGGTCGAGCCGTTACCAAAGGCTCGCGCTCTTTGGCGACGGTCTGGTCGCAGGAGTGATGGAACGCATCGGTCAGATGTGGGAATGCGGTCGCGCGGAAGTGTTCCAGGAGCGACGCAGCTGCGAAATCTGCACGCGATTAATCCACCGCTTGCGATTGCAGTTGCCCGAGCCCGGCCCGCGGGCCCCGCGAGCCATTGGCGGCACGCTGGCTGGCGACCACTACGCTCTGGCGAGCCAGCTTGTAGAATTGGTCCTGCGCGAAGCGGGCTGGAACGCGGTCAATCTCGGTAGCAACTTGCCGTACGAAACGCTGCTCGCCGCCGTCCGCCAAGAACGCCCGCGGCTGCTGTGGCTGAGCATTTCGCATATCGCTGATCCAGCGGGTTTTGTAGAAAGCTACAACCGTTTTTACGCCCAGCTGCCGTCCGATTTGCTGGTCGCCGTCGGCGGCCGAGCGCTGACCGACGAACTCAGACCTCGAATCCGCTATACGGCTCACTGCGACAATTTGGAGCAGCTGTCGGTGTTGGCACAAGTCATTTCAGGAGTGCGATGAACCCGAGCGACCCACCAGCGGCCAGCGACTGGACGCTCCGCGATGCGCAGCGGCGCGTCGACGATTGGATCCAGTCCAAAGGAGTGCGCTATTTTTCAGAGCTCACCAACCTCGCTCAACTGGTCGAAGAGGTCGGCGAAGTTGCACGCATCATCTCGCGAACCTATGGCGATCAAAGTTTTAAAGAAGACGATCGCAAGGTCGAGCTGAGCGATGAACTGGCCGATGTGCTGTTCGTCCTGTGCTGCTTGGCCAACCAGACGGGCGTCGATCTCCAGCAGGCGCTCGAGGCCAATTTCGCCAAAAAGACCGCTCGCGACGGGGTGCGTCATTTGCACAACGACAAACTGAAGCCCAAGAGTTAAGGGCACACGCTAAAGAAGATTTATATACAGCAGGCCCCGAGCATTTCTCCCCCCTCGCCCGATTCGGAGAGAGGGGGCCGCGGGGCCGGAGCGGATACACTTTTCCAAAAACACACTTACAACCGACAGGTTCATCGATAGGTTCAGTCAGATGCAGCTTACGATCATGCGGCGGATCAAGTTTTGCGCCGGGCACCGTTTGTTCGGCCACGGCGGCAAGTGCGAGCACTTTCATGGCCACAACTACATGGCCGATTTCTTCGTCACCGGCGATCAGGTCGATGCCGTTGGGCGGGTCATCGATTTCGCCGACTTAAAGGCTCGCGTCAAAGGCTGGATCGATGCCAACTGGGACCACAGCTTTCTGATTTTCGATCAGGATCAGAATGCTCGAGCGGCCCTGGAAATGGTGCAACCCAAACGCCTCTTTCTGCTGCCGTATAATCCAACAGCTGAAAACATGGCTCGCTATCTCCTGGAGGAGATGTGCCCCAAGGTGCTGGCCGGCAGCGGAGCCCGCGCGGTGCGCGTGCGTCTTTGGGAAACCGACGAATCGTACGCCGAGTGCTCGGTGAGCTAGATAAAGCGTTTCACCGCGGAGGCGCGGAGAGCGCGGAGAAAGAAAGATCAAAGTACCCGACGCGCGCACCCAACCGCGGGCTAACGCCCGGCGGCTGATTTTCCTGCTAAGCGGCCCGCCGCTCGGAATGCTGTTCCTGAGCGAGGCATTGTTCGAGGGAGGATGCCCGCAGCAGTTCGCCGCTGGGACTGAAGAATTTGATTTGGTTCTCTTCCATGAACCAAACGACCGAGTGACCGCAGCAACGGAATTTGCGTCCGCAGAACAGGCCGTCGCGGATCAAAATCGTTTCGCGCAAATCGCTCAAGTCGCTGACGCCTAGTGACAGCAATTCTGCGCTAATGGCTGCTCGAATTTTTTCCAACATACTGCGCGCGGTCCTCGGTGAGCATCGTTTTCACTGGCCTCGATTGCGCTTCCCTGCGAACAATCGCCGATTCCGGATGAGGCTTGCCTCGCAGGCGCCACCCCCCGGACTCTGTCGGCCTGTTCCCTACGATCGGTCGCTGCGACTGGCTCATGCAGTCGAATCTGCGCGGGCGTCACACCCGACCCATTCCGCCCATTTTCCGCTGAACGAGAAAGCGTTCCCGAGGAAGCTCAATTTGGCCTGTGTCGGCTACGCACACCGACTTGCCACTTCAGAGCGCTCGCACATTGGCCGATGCAACGTAGCGGCAAGTGGCCGGCGCGTCGGACTGCATCCATGAGCGGCTGATCCATCGGCGCGCGGGAGGCGGTTGCTGCTGTGCGAGAATTCCACCACCATCACTTGGGACGGAGTAGGACCGTGGACGAGATATCCAGCGAACTGTTGCTGCAACTTTCTGCCGATGAGCTGGCAGAGGTTTTAGAAGAATTGACCGGCGAGGAATTTAGCGACGGCCAAGTCGAGGTCGTTCGCCAGTTGCTGCAGTCGGCCGGCAGTCTTGAAGGAGCCCTTGAGCTGCTGGGCGAGATCGGCCCTGCCTCCGAGGCGGCCTGAGGGGAGAACCGCGCTCAGGGGCAGAGCGACCGAAGTCGCCATCGTTTCATTGTCAGAATTGAAGCCCGCGCACTAGCGGCGCGGGCATTCCTTGCCGACACTTCTAAGCGATTCCACTCCGGGTCGCAATTATTAACCCAGAATCTGGCTCAGCGCATCGAGAGCCTTGCGAGCTTGATCGACGCCGCCCATTTCATCGGCCAATTGCTTGATGCGGACCAGCGTATCGACCGAGACGCCACCAGCCTTCGAGCCAGCTGCCGCCGCCTTGCGTCCCTTACCTGCCGCTGCGGCCTTTGGCGGACGACCGCGCTTGGCCGGCTTGCCGCCGCGGGTGCGGTCCTGCGAAAGAACCGTGCTGACCATCGCCGGCGAGACTTTAATGTTGTGAGCCGTCTGGATCATCTTGGCGATCTCAGTCGGGCCAGCTTCCGGATTTTCCGTACTTGCAGTTCGAATCAAATCGGACTTCGACGGTCCACCTGCACGTGTGCGTGCCATACTCGCTTCCCCTCTTATTGAGTAAGGTACTTTACTAGAAGATCCACATGCGAAACCGAGTGCATGGAATGATTCGAAAGCATGCACTTTTTACAGCTAATGTCAATCATCTTATCAAGCATTACGAGATAAGAACTGTAAAATTCGCAAGTCGGTATTTAGCAATACGCATACCCTTTGACCATGCGCTAAATAATTAACACCAATAATGTGTTCAGCGCGCCGGCGCTTGAGGGGGTAACGCCACCTGCGGCTGACGAGCATCGGTGCGAAGCGAAATCCGCTTCGCGCCCATCCGCAACGTACAAGTATTTATCTGCTGTGAGTTCAGTTCGAAGAACAGGTCACTGACTAGCGACAATCTGTCACCATCGGGCGGCTGCAACTCGACATACAACCAAACCGAAGCCTTATCGAACTCCATGCCGATCCAGCGCAACGTCGAACGGCCGTTGGCAGAACTCGGTTTATCGTTGCCCCCCTGGGTCTGCCTCTCACCATCGGCCAAGCCTTCTGGAGTTCCAGCGTCATCGCTGGCCCGCGCATCAGCACCTGCGGATAACGTTAAGAAAAAGTGGGCGTTGAGATACGTAACGATCAAACGCTCCACCTCAGGCGTACTGTCGAGCTTCACGCGCGACGTAGAGCCGGCCGGCTGAGCCGTCTGCGTACGAGCAATGCCCG
>JBQCEI010000355.1:0-3689 GCA_051960375.1 Aureliella sp.
AGTGGTCGGCGAGCGGGTAATGAAAACAGAGCGCACTGTTGTTGCAACCGAACCAGTTGCCGAAGTCGTCGCGCACGCGCCCCTGTTGCGTGCGACCCGTCGCTGGCTCGATCGCGCCGGAGTCGGGATTGATGCGGAAGTCACGATCGCCCAGCGCGATAGGCTTGGCGCTGGCGAAGCTCTTGATGGTGCCGCCGAACAAACCGCACGAACCATAGATCCAACCATCAAGCCCATACTCGAGGCTATTGACGCGGGCCTGATAGTTGTCGGTGCCAAAGCCGGAGAACAACTTGCGCACAACGTCCGCTCGGCCATCTCCATCAGTGTCTTCGGCGTAGAGGATGTCGGGCGCCGCGCATACCAAGACACCTTTGCGCCACACTGTGACGCCGGTCGGGAACGGAATGCCATCGAGGAACACCGTGGCGCGATCGAACACGCCATCGTCCTTCGATGATTCGAGCATGCGAACGCGGCCGGCCGGCGCGTAGTCGCCGTCGGTACCCGATGGGTAGTCGAACATTTCCGCAATCCAGACTTTGCCATCCGGTCCGAAGTCGACAGCCACCGGCGAGGTGACCAGCGGCTCGGCGACGACCAAGTCGACTTGCAAGTCGCCGTGCGTGCGCATCTGTTTGAGCGATTGCTCGGGCGCGCGAGGCCGAGTCCCCTGCCCTTTGCCGGGCTCAAGCATCGGCGGGAAAGTGGTCTTGAGTTGCTCGAGCGCGCAATCGATGATCTGCTGTTCGAGGCCCGAAGCGAATATCGACGGCTGATCGTAATAGATCATCGCTCCGCCCCCTTCGTAGCCGCCGACCTTCAACACTTTTTCGCTCGGGATGTACCCAGGGCATGCGTTGGCATACGCGTTGACCCACAGCTTGCGGCCGTCGAGTTCCGACTTGAGCCGCAGCCCGTATTCCGAAACGACTTCGCCGGCGAGAAAGACCATCGCCAGCGAATCGCCGAACGACCACGAGTGCACCGGATAATCGATGTGCTCGCGGAGTTTCTCGCCGCGATCGAGTTTGGCCAGTTGCACGCGAGCGTGATAGCCAATCGGCGTCGTTTGCTTGGCCAGTTCCTCGAACCGCTCGCGCGATGGCAGCGGCTGGAAAGCCAGATCGATCTCGGCTTGCTTCACGGTGAGCGGACCGGCGACCGGACGCAGGCGGCCGGCGAGCAAGCGATCGACTTCGACGGCGATCTCTTCTCCTTGTCCAAGCGCCAAGTCAGCTCGATCGCCCATCACGCCGGTGCTCGGATTCTGATCGCCCGCGCAGCCGATCGACACCATGGCGACTGCTTTGGGATAGCGCTTTTCGATTTGTTGCTGAGCAAAGCCCGCCCAGTCGCCGCCGATCATGGGCTCGGAGAGCGTCACGCAGTGGCATGCGTAGCTGACATAGATCGCTCGCACTTCGCCTTGCTCGTCGCGCACGGCGAGCATTGGCAAGTCGTGATCGAAAGGCCCTTGCTTGTCGCGTCGATTCTTAGCGAATGTCACTTCGCCGATGCCCCAGTGGAGCGTCGATGGGCGGCGATCGCGAAGCGCGGCGAGTGCGACCGCTTCGAGCTTGTCGGTAAACTCCTGCGTATAGCGATCGATGTGCGCTTGCGCGTCGGCCGGAATCGGCTCGCCGAAAATGTTCGGCGCGCAGCCGTTGATCATCGGCGCGGTATGCGAGTGCGATGCGGTAATGGCCAAGTGAATCGGCTGACCCTTGCGGGCTCGCTCGACGCGCTTTTGTATCTCGGCGGTGATCTCCGCCGGGATGCCGAGTGCATCGACGGTGATCAGTACGGCAGGCTGCTGACGGTCGCTGCCGATCGCCAGCGCCTTGGCCCACACCTGCTGCCGCACGCCTCGCGATTCTTCCTTGCGCATCAGGAAGCCGTTGAGGCGTATCGGATAGTCGGGAGTGATGTCGACTTTGGCGACGCCTACTTCATAGACAGTCGCTTTGTCTTCGACGACTTGTTGGCCGAGCGCTACGCCGAATGAGGCAGAGGAAAGGAGTAGGCTACTCAAGAGGAGCAGCCGCAGAGCCGAAGTCGCTGACGTGAACATCGCATAGCGCCGTAAAGAAGGGCCGAGGCACGAATCGGTTGGGTCCGAACCAACGGATTATAGTGCTCGGCGGATGGCGGTGCGACTTGCGTTCTTAACCGCGGAGGACGCTTCTTCAGTCGCGAAGCGACGGCACGCATTAGCCTGGGACGCCAGTCCATATTGACCAACACGTTTTTGGAAACAAGTGCAATCTTCTTGTAACCCGACGCGTAAGCGAGGGACGAACCTGCCCCAAAGCCCGACAGCACCTCCTCGGCCTGCCGAGGCTGCCCTCTGCAATGAAAGACAGTGCAGCTGGCCTTTACGGCGGGTTCGTCCCTCGCTTACGCGTCGGGTTACATGAATTGCTCCTAGGTATTTCGTGTCCCAGGAAACCTGGGACTCGCGTCCCAGGCTAATGTATGCCGTCGCTTCGCGACTCAAGACAGCGAAGGTCGTGCATGGCAGTTGCCAGTTCGCTGCAGGTTCGGTGCTGAACGCTTGAAACTCCGAAAGAAGAGGCACTGGCATAGCCCGTGCCACACTGCTGCGGAGAGCGCGGAGGGTTAGTTTCGTGAAAAGCTCTCTTCGACGGAGTTTTCGGGGGAGGTGGGTTGGTTGGTGACTTGTTCCATCAGCCAGTGATTGAGGTCGCTGAGCATGTTGGTCAGCAGTTCGTCTTTGGCTGGGTACTGGCGGATGGTGGCGCCCATGCGGGCGGCGTGCAGCAGCGGCAGCACTTCGCAGATATGTTCGACGCTGCAGTGCGTGGAATCTTGTCCGTACATCCACATCATCGGCAGGTGGCGGGCGGCGACGAGATTGTTCAGCGGCTGATGGTTTTGCGGGAACTGGCCGCAGATGGAAACGACGCCGGCGAACTGGCGCGGATAACGCAGAGCGATGCGCATCGCCATCGTGCCGCCCGATCCGAAGCCGGCGAGGAAGACGCGGTTGCGGGCGATCGAAAAGCTGTTCATCGCCGCAGCGATCGAAGCGAACACGGCTTCTTCAGCCACGGTGGCAGCGGCGCGGGTTTGCGGCCAAATGAATTGGCGGCCGTTGTCCTTGCTCGCCTGCGGAGCGCGCGGAGCGCAGGCCACATAGTTCTGCAAGCTCAGCGGCGGCATGACGTCTTCCAGTTCGCGCTCGTTGCTGTGGCAGCTGTGCAGCCAAACGATCAGCGGATATTCGTACCGCGGTTCGTAGCGCTCAGGGCCGAAGAGCGACAGCGGCACTTCGGCAGAGTTCGATGAGTGGGAGGCGGCGGAATGCGATTTTCGGATGAGGTCGAGCTGACTACCTGGCTCTTGAGAGCGGTCAAGGCGGTTCCGCATATTTGGATATCTTTGAGAAGCAGGAGTTTCGAATCGGCCCGTGAACAGCGAGCAACGCACAGCGGATTCGCGGCGTTGCTTGCCGTGGAGAGTAGACGCTCTTGACTGGAGGTTTTTACGGCGAATCGCTCCGGCGAGTCAACAGCAATGTGCCGATGGCAGAGCCCGACATCAGTGCTGCCGCCAGTGTGGCCCGGGGTATGCCAATGGGACTCATTTAGAATTTTAATGAGTAGCGAACAAAAAAAAAATAGATAGAGAAAGCCCAAGCCTCATCTACCATCGGAATTTGGTTT
>JBQCEI010000356.1:0-4229 GCA_051960375.1 Aureliella sp.
TCAGCGTTGCCATCGCCATCGATATCTAGTTCCACTGCGATTCCAGCGGCGGTGGAATCGCTCAATACCCGGCCCGTCAGCCGCGGATCTTCCGTGTGACCATCAGCCGGAACGCCCGAATCGTTCAACAGGCGCAGTTCGGTGATAACGGCTGCTTCATTGGTCGAGGCAACCAGCGAGAAGGAGAGGCTATTCCAGGCTCCCGGTTCAAGGGACGATGTCGCATGGTTGTAAGCAACGCCACGCGCCGCGATCGATTTGGGACCAAGCGCGAGCCCCGTCGGCGTGAACTGAAAGTATCCGTTATTGTCGGTAGTCGTCGTGCCATCGACTACGCCATCGGCATTCACATCGATCTCGACCGTCAGCTGTGCGACGCTTCCGTCATTGACCAACTTGCCGGAGATCGTCGGATTGCTGGTGATCAGGTCCGTTTTGTTGATTCCGGTATCGTCAACGAGTGCTAGTTCGGTAACCGCCAGCGTCGATTGAGGCTTGGCTTCCAAAGTGAACGAGAAAGACTGAGTCGGTCCCGTCTCGGTCGCGTCAAAGATAGTGCTGAAACGCGTGGCCCAAACGTCGATGGTGTACTGGCCGGGCTGCAGCTCTAGGGCGTTATACAGGAACTGGCCATCCTCCTGAGGAGTCAAAAGCGTGTCGGCATTGCCATCCTGGTCGAAGTCGAAGAAGAGCGTCAGCTGCTCGCCGTCGGCTGGCGTTACTGTACCGATCAAAGTCGCATTGGTCGTGACGCGGTCGGAGCTAGACTCGCCGTCGTCGACCAGCAGCGCCAGTCCTTGCACCTCGGGCAGCGCCAGCGGAGAGTAGTTGAAGGAAATTTGCCGCCAAGCGCCTTTAATGATCGCCAGCGCATCCTGGTCCCATGCCGAACTGCGAACGGAGACGGTTCGCCAGCCCGCTGCTAGTCCCTGCGGCGTGAATTGAAATCCGGCGTTGTCATCGATACCGGCTTGCCCATCGGCTGTGCCGTCGCCGTTGAGGTCGAACTCAACTTGGACGCCCGTCACGTTTTGAAATGGCTGTTCGAGAGTTCCCGTGATTCGCGGATCTTGGGTGTTGAGATCGGAATCGGAGTCCCCGGTATCGTTGAGGAGTTTCAGCTCGGCGACGTCCGGTGCGGAGGCATTTTCCCAGGTGAAACTGTAGGATGCCCAAGCGCCTTTCAGATACATTCCGTAATCGTTGTTCCACTCGAGCGCACGCGCTTGGATCGTGTGCGATCCGGTGTCGAATGTGGCGAAGAACTTACTGAAGTCGAGGTTCGCATCGGTTGTGGTTGTAACGTCGGACTCGCCGTCCATGTCGAGATCGATTTCGACGGTAACGGCCGTCGGCAAGCCGGGTGGATCGGTGCCTTCAACCGTCTCATCGCCCGACGATGGTCCGCAACCGTCGCCTAAGTACGGGTTGGCGAAGTCCGACCCTGGTTCACCGGTCGGCGCGCCCCCTTCCGGGAATGGGCCCATCGGTCCGTTGCAACTTCCGTCGCTCGAACTGTACCCGTCGCCATAGTACGTTTGGTAGGCATTCACATGCCCTGATATTTTCATCCCGAATGAAACCGAGGGGCCAGGAATGCCTGAAGCTGGATCGCCGCTGGAATGAGTCAGTCCGGAGATGACGTAGGCGGAAGTTGGTACCTCTTCCATGACGATCGCAAAATCGACCCACGAGGTCTCGACCACGTTTCCGTTGCTTTCGGTCATCGCGAATCGATACCGCAAGGGAACGTTGCCCACAAAGCCTTCCAGGTCCGGCTCGCTCACGCGAGGATCGTAAATGAAGTCTGTCGGCAAGTTGGTGACGGCGACGAACCCATCGACGGTTCCGTCTCCGTCATGGTCAAACTCCACGCGCAGTGCCGCATCACCAAAGCTTCCGACAACTTGCCCGGTTACCTCCGGGTTCACCGTCCGCCGGTCATGTCGATCATGGCCCGTATCTCGCACCAAATGAACGTTCTGGATCGGATTGGGCTCGTCGTCCAGAATCGCTATCGCAGTCGTAGCTTCGGCGATCGGCGCTCCGACCGGGTTTGACAGAACTAGTTGAAAGCTCTCCGTACCTTCTAGAGCGGTGTCATTGACGATGCTGATCGGGATGGTTTGTTCGACCGTTCCGGGCGGGAAAACCAATGTGCCCGACGAGAGCACGTAATCGGCCGGGGAAGATGCTGTGCCCGGCATTGCCGAATAGTCGACTGATACAGACTCTGCGCTTGGGTAGTCGAGCTTAACCGTGATCGAAGCCGCCCCAGAGTCTTCCCCCAAGTCCTGCTGCACCACGCTCAACGTCGGCACCGGAGCTACCGTGGCAAGCAACTGAAGCCGATACGCCCCCGTACTGCTGGTGGTATTGGCGGCGTATCCAGAGTTCACGACGGTAGGATCAAACGAACTGTTGGCCTCCGCGCTAACGGACACGTAATAGGTGCCGGGTTGACTCGGCGTAAAAACAAAAAAGTCGTCGGTGTAGTTGTAGGTATTGCCGTCGGGATCTTCGTAGTCATTCTCGCTACTGCCTTGGCCCGTTCGATAGGCATTGCCTCCCGGAGTCACTTCCAATCCGGTCGAATCAAAGATGCGAATCCGTCCGTCCAGCGAACTGAGCACAGTTCCGTCATCGGCGAAAGCGGCATCGAGGTCAACGGACAGAGCTTGGCCAGCGGCAAGCTGAACTCGATACAGATCGACGTCGGCAGCCCCATACAAGCCGTCACCGATCAGTTCGTTAAACTCAGCCAACGATTCAGGAACCAGCGTTACCGGCTGTGCATCCAGGAGCCGATCGCCAGGTACGTCCGAATCGTCGTTTATGACAGTGACGACGCCCGTCGGAGCTAACAGCTCTGCACCGCTTGGATTCGAGAGCCAGACTTCCAAGGTCTCGTTAAGCTCTGACACGCTGTCATCGACGAGATTGATGACGATGGTCTTCGACGATTCCCCTGGATTGAATACTAACGTTCCCGAAGCGGCACCGAAGTCCGCTGGGGAAACCGCGCTGCCCGGCGCGGTCGCAAAGTCGACGCTTACGACCGAGTCGCTGATCGGCGAGAGGGTGACTTGAACACTCACCGTTCCCGAGGCTTCAGCGGCGGATGCGTTCGCAACCGATAGTTTCGGAGTTGGCGGCGTGTCGACGAGGAGTTGAAGGCGGTAATCGCCCGTAGAAGATGCTTCGCCGCTGCCGGGAACCGTTGGGTCGTAGTTGTAGTTGCCGGTAGAGTTGCCGTAATAGTAGTCGTAGAACTCGCCCGAGATGCCGATGTAGTAGACGCCCGTGCTCGGCGCTTGGAACGCCAGATAGCTATCGGGCGGAGCACCGTAACTGTTCATGCCGCCATAGCTGGAATCGTTGGCAGCGGCTCCCGATGAATTGGTTGCCAGCTCGGTGCCCGAAGCATTGAACACGCGCAAGTAGCTGTCCAGCGACGAGAGCGGCGTGTCATCGTCGGTGTACTCGGCGTCGACGTCGATCTTCAGCGTCTGTCCGGCGACCAATGAAACTCGATAGAGATCGACATCCTTCGAACCATAGTTGCCGTCACCGATCGTGGCGCTGATTTCGGTCTGCTGATTAGCTTGCAAGGAGACCACCATCGCCGCAGCGAGGTTGTCGCCGGGCGCATCTCCGACTGGAAAATCGTCGTTGGCAATCGTTCCGGTTGCGACCGAGCGGCTGACGACAACTCCGACCACGTTGGAGACCGTGAGCGTGAACGTTTCATAGCCTGGCTCGCTCTCGAGCGAGTCATCGATGACCGGCACGGTGATCGTCTTGCTCAGTTCACCCGGTGCAAAGGTCAGCGTGCCGCTGGTGGCGGTGTAGTCCGACGGCGAAGTCGCCGTTCCATCGGCGGTGGTGTAGGCCAGCGTCACGCTTTGCGAAACCGCTTCGCTTAGCGACACCACAAACGTCATCGATCCATCTGCTTCGGATGCCGAGGCGTCGGCGATCGAAAGCGAAGCCCCGGCGGGCGTATCCGCGAGGAGCTGAAGTTTGTAATCGCCTGTGGAAGAAGCGGCGCCGCTGCCGGGAACCGTCGGATCGTAGTTGTAGTTGCCAGTCGATCCGCCGTAATAGTAGTCGTAGTACTCACCCGAGACGCCGATGTAGTAATCGCCCGTGCTGGGCGCTTGGAACACCAGGTAGCTATCGGGCGGAGGGCCGTAACTGTTCATGCCGCCATAGCTGGAATCGTTGGC
>JBQCEI010000357.1:0-5620 GCA_051960375.1 Aureliella sp.
TGGACGCCAACGGCAATGCGATTCGCAAAGCCAACGGCGCACCGGCTTCGGGCAACGTACTGTTCACCTCTTGGCTCGACGAGTCGATCGGTCTGGATACGTATGGTCCCCGGACGACTCCTAGCCCGGGAGACTGGGGCGGTATCTCGTATCGTCGCGACGTCGACAAGGCGGCCGGACGTGCCGACCTGGAGGACGAGGGCATCTTCCTGCGGTATGTGAACCAAGCCGATATCCGCTACGGTGGCGGAACGGTCGTCGTCGATTCGATCCAGCAAACGATCAATCCGATCGAAATGCTCGACACGCGGCCGACGGTGACCTACAACCGAATCACGCAGGCTGGCAACGCGGCCATGAGCGCGCTGCCCAATAGCTTCGAAGAAACGAACTTCAACGAACCGCGTTACCAGGTCAACGGCGCGTTTACCAGCGACTACGACCGCGTCGGCCCGGACATCCGCCACAATACACTGGTCAACAACTCACTCAACGGGTTGTTCATCCGCGTCGAAACGCCGGCCGATGGTACGACGCGTACGATGACTGTTCCTGGTCGATTCGACGATATCGACATCGTTCACATCATCACCGAAAACCTCATCGTCAGCGGCTCGCCCGGCGGAGCGCTTCTCGACGGTACGGTGCCCCCGGCCGACCTGATCTCGACCGGCCCGAACGTCGGCGGGGTATTGTTGCCTGGCACCTACAACTACAAGCTGACCTATCTCGATCGCAACGGATACGAGAGCATTCCGTCGAACGTTTCGACCACGCAGCTGCTCAATCCCGGTCAGACGGCGATCTCGATCGCGGGCCTGCCCGCAGCTACCGGCGACTTCATCGGACGACGACTGTACCGCAGCAACGCAAACGGCACCGGTCCGTACGAACTGGTCGCTACGCTGGACAAACAGACCTCGACTTACCTCGATCTCGGTAAATCGCTCGGCGGTACGCTGGCTCGTGACCGAGCCGATGTCACCGACGTGACGCTGACGCAGATCTCCGGAGGAACGCTCGCAGCGGGGGCTTATAGCTATCGCGTCGTAATGGTCGACGCGGCTGGCCGAGAAGGTTTGGCATCGAACGCGACCAGCGGCGTGAGCGTCAGTGCCAACAGCGGAATTCGGCTGGATAATCTGCCGCTGACGCTGCCCGGATATGTTGGCCGCCGCATCTATCGCAGTGCCAACGGCGGCAACTTCGTCCGCGTCGCAGAACTTCCTGACGCGACCTCGCTGAGCGTAACGCAGTATGCCGACAGCGGAGCAACGATCGGCGGTGCGCTGAGCGCCGAGAGCCTCGCGGTCAAGCGTCCGCGGGCTACCGCATCGCTCGTCGTCGATCCGGGGACGGTCGTCAAGCTTGAGGGAGCGCGCATCGAAGCAGGCTTTGGCGCCAACATCATCGCCGAAGGCACCGACGGCTTGCCGATTGTCTTTACCAGCAAGCTCGACGATACGGTCGGAGCTGGCGGCACATTCGACACAAACAACAACGGCACGGCCAACTTGCCAGCTCCGCGCGACTGGGGCGGCATCTATATGGCGCCGACATCGACCTTGAGCGTCGACTATGCCCGCTTCTCTTATGGTGGCGGTGTGACGAAGCTCGACGGAACCTTCCGCGCCTTCAACACCATCGAGCTGCAACAAGCCGAAGGTCGTATCGCGCATTCGGTCTTTGAAAATAACGCCGACGGCTTTGGCGGACAGGGACCGGGTTCGCGGTTTGGTCGCTTGAGCAATGCGCAGGCGACGATCTTCGTTCGCGGTGCTCAGCCGGTCATCATCGACAACGTCTTCCGCAATAACTCGGGTAGCGCGATCGATATCGATGCCAACAGCATGACCGATACGGTCAAGGGCGACACCGGCCGCCAGACCGGCGCCGCGGATCTCAATCCGGCCTACTTCACCAACCGTGGACCGCTGGTGCGCAGCAACCGCATGGTCAACAACCAGCTCAACGGCATGGAGATTCGCGGCGATACGCTGACGACGGCCAGCGTCTGGGATGATACCGATATCGTCCACGTGCTGTACGACGGCATCTTCACCGGCAACCTTCAACACGAAGGGGGCCTGCGTCTACAGAGTGCTGCCAACGAATCGCTGGTTGTTAAGTTCGCCGGCTACGGTTCGAACTTCAATCGCAACTTGGGCGCCGGCATCACTGCCAACGGACAGTTGACCAGCGGCACTGACCGCGTCGGTGGCACGCTGCATGTGCTTGGTCAGCCGGGCTTCCCAGTCATTTTGACCAGCCTCAAAGACGATACGGTCGGGGCAGGCCTGCGGCCGGACGGCTCGCCGCAGACCGACACGAACAACGATGGCATCGGATCGATTCCGCAAGCTGCCGATTGGCGCGGCTTGCTGCTCGATCAGGATTCGAACGACCGCAACGTGGCGCCGGTTCTGGAAACGGAAAGCATCGCTGCGGCAGCCCCCGGACCCAATGGTTCGGCCCTGACGGCACAAGTGCTTGGCGATCTGGCCGGCCGCCCATCGGCGAGCAATGAAAACTTGCGGCTCGGCTTCAGCGTCGAAGGGGTGATCGCCCAGCGAGAAGACGTCGACGTCTACAGCTTCACCGCTGAAGCAGGCACGGAAATCTGGTTGGATGTGGACTTCACCCAGACCAACTCCGACTTTGTTCTCGAACTGCTCGATGCCAACGGATCGCTGCTGGCCCGCAGCAACGACAGCACCGCTGAGACGGTCGATCCTTCGCTGCTGACCACCACGGGGCTCATCAGCTCTAGCAGCGTCAACCGCATGCCGCTGCGTGTCAACGGTGTCCGCACGACCGCTGACGGCCAGGTGAAAGAAGACGGCACGACCAATACGCGCGACCCAGGCATGCGGGTGCTGCTGCCCGGAGCATCGGGCACGCGAAGCACGTTCTACTTCCGCGTCCGCAGCGCGAGCACGGACATCAATGCCGTGGATGCCGGTTTGACCAAGGGTAGCTACCAGGTCCAGGTGCGCTTGCGCGAGGAGCAAGAATACGCTGGCTCGACGGTTGATTTTGCCGACATTCGCTATGCGATGAATGGCGTGCATTTGCGCGGCCTGCCGGGCTCGTCTCCGCTGATCGGCGAAGCTCAAGAAGACGAAAGCGTCGGACAAGGGACCGCGCTGGCGAACAACGGCACCGCCGTTGGCCAGCGCCAGACCGGTAGCCGTCCGCAGTACATCGGCAACATTCTCGAAACGGCCAAGGGTGCGATTAGCGTCGGTGGCACGCTGAGTTCTTCAAGCGATCTCGACTTCTATCGGATGACGATCAGCCAGCAAGATGTGCTGCGCAGCACGACGGGCACCTATGTACCGGTCGTGTTCGATATGGACTATGCCGATGGCATGAACCGTCCGGACACTTCGATCAACATCTTCCAAGAGGTCCCATCCTCATTCGGAAACCAGTACCGCTTGGTTTACTCGGGCGATTCGAGCAACATCGCCGACGACCAGCGCAGACCGCTGAGCGTCACCGATGTGGAAGATCTGTCGCGCGGTTCGCTGGGTACGAAAGATGGATACATCGGCCCAGTGGCGTTGCAAGAAGGAACCTACTTGATCGGTATCTCGTCGGCTGCCTATCAGCCGCGTGCCAAGATCGTCGACCCGTTCAACGTGAAGCCGGTCAATTCGGTGCGGCGCATCGTTGATGAAAACTATGTTCCGGGCGTCACTACGGCTGATCCGCCGGTGGTGTCAAACTTCTTGCCGCGACAGACGATCGGAGCCACCGGTCAGCTCGATTCGAAAACCTTCAGCCTCGCCGGCTACACCGCCGCCGATGCTCCGGCCGTGTACTTGGATTACAGCAACTCGGGCCCCTTCACTTTGTCGGTAAAGGATTCGGCCGGGGTGGAGACAGTGATCGGGAGCACCACGTTCCCGCTGCAGAACCTGCGATCGGGCACCAATTCGGTCAAGATTTCGCTGGCCCAGTTTGCCGGGCAGGACGGCTTGTCGTTGGTCTTCCGCAATCCGCTGGGATCGACGACGCTGAACAACGTCATCATCGGTTTCGCAGAGCGCGGTGAGCAGATCGGCTCCGCGAGTGAACCGTCGCTGATGTTCGGGACGTTCCTCGGGCCGAGCTCGTCCAGCAACACCCGCACGTTCTCGCTCGAAACTTACCTCACTAGGGAAGCTCCCACGGCCGTCTTCAGCTACGAAATTCTGGACGGCGACTTGGATGTCTTCCTCTACGATTCCATCAACAACACCACAACGCGGCTGGCAACTTCCAATAGCGACATCCGGGCTGGTGAAACACCGCTGACGAAAGGATCGCCGCAAAACGGCAGATTGAATCTGTCGCGCTGGGCCAATCAGCCAGGGCTGCAGCTGATTTTCAGCACGCGTACCGGCACGACCCGTGTGAACGTCGGTGAAGTGACGATGGAACTGGCCGACGGTTCGCGCATCAACTCGCGCGAATACAACTCCACGTATGCCGCAGTACAGGTTCCGTCGACGACCATTACGACCGGATCGTACCAGTTCGAAGTGCGTCTGGCCGAATCGTTCTTCGATTCGACCTCTTCCGGGCCTCTGCTGACCAAGAGCATCGATACCAACGATCGTCTGGCTGAGCAAATCAGCATCATCGCTCCGGCCGGAAGCACGCTCACCGACGGGGACAAGTTTGAGCTGAGCGACGGCGGTAACAAGATCGTCTTCGAATTCTCGACCGACAGCAGCGTGCAACTGGGCAACATCCCTGTGCGCTTCACTGCGACCGACGCCGATTACGTAGTGGCGCAGAAGATTCGCGATGCGATCAACAATCCGAATGTCCAGTCGCGTCTTAGCGTCCGGGCCGCTACTTCAGGCGGTCTCGATTCGGGCACTGCGAGCCACGACGCACGCTTGCACCTGTTCGGCAAGGCCGAGGTTCGCACGATTTCCGCGGCCAACGTCTTAGGGAAACTGAAAGTCGAAGCGCATGTGGGCCAGAGCGATCAGAATGTCGCTCGCGACCAGGGCGAAGTGCTGATCCAGAACAGCTTCATTCGCAAGTCGCGCGACTACGGAATTTGGTCCGAGCCGGCTTCGCGCTTGGCCGACGATCGCGATGACATCAGCGGAAGCTTCCTGTCGACGATCATGCAGTCGAAGCCCAATTTGGCCGGTACGCAAGCCGTGCGCAATCTGCTCGATCCGAACGACAGCGTAGCCGGCGGCCTGCTGCCGGGGCTGGTGATTCAAAACAACGTGCTTGAAGAAGGCGGCTTGGGCGGCGTGCAGATCCAAGGCGAAAATCCGATTTGGATGATCTCGCCCTCGGCAATTCCATCCACCGATAGCGACATTTCTAACGCCAATCCCAACACGCACGTTGGCGGTTTGCTCGACGACGGCGATCGCCTGGTTGTCGATTCGGATCGAACCCGCGTTTTCTATGAGTACGAGGATATCTCGGGAGCAGGCACTGGAGGGCCTACCTTCGGCAGCGGTGTGGTTGGAGGGAACGGATACGATCTCGATAGCTCGCCGACGTGGTACCGCGACGACGGCGGTGCGTACTACTATCGTCTCCAAGGAAGCAACTTGGCGGCGCTGGGGACGACCGGCTTGGAAACGATGATGGCGATGCG
>JBQCEI010000358.1:0-2445 GCA_051960375.1 Aureliella sp.
AACCACAAAGGTAACCAAGCCAACTGTGGGACAGCAGTCCCTTGCTGTCAAGCACCCGGCAAGCCGGCCCGCGCGCACCACTTTCCTCCCCAAAGTCGCGAAGCGGCTGAAGACGAAGAACTAGACGGGCACAGTCGGCCGCTGGGGCGGGTGCTGACGGCAGAGGGCTGCCGTCCCACAGTTTGCCCACCAACCATTTGCGCAGCCCTAGAAATCAGCCGGCCGATCTTGGCTGTTGTCGCCGTTGGGCGGCCAAGATAGACTGCTGGGGTTCATGCTGGAGTAAAGGGCTCTCAAAACGGCTTTTGAGGAAAATGGGTTTGCCGATGGCGAAGAAGAAATTATGCCGAGCGGATGTGCCTGCGGGCGACTGCTTGTGCGATCACTGCACGGCCAAATGCTGCCGCTATTTTGCGCTGGCCATCGATAAGCCCGAGGAACGCCGCGACTTTGACTTCATGCGCTGGTACTTGCTGCACGATCGGGCTTCGGTCTTCGTCGAGGATGACAGCTGGTACTTGCTGGTCCATACGACTTGCAAACACTTGCAAAGCGATCATCGCTGCGGCATCTATCACACGCGTCCGCAAATTTGCCGCGACTACACCACCGACGCTTGCGAGTTCGATGAGGACGGCGTCTACGACCACTACTTCGAGACGGCCGAGCAAGTCGTCGAGTATGTCGAAGCGACGCTCGACCACGAGGACTGGAGCAACATCCGCTCACCGGAGCCGGCGTTGCTGCCCATCTTGAATGGCTAGCCAGCCCTATTTCTTAACCGCGGAGAATGCGGCAAGCGCGGAGGAATGCAGCCGATCCGCCGCGCGTCCAGCATATCGTTCGTACTCTGACCTCTAGAAAAACCATTCGCACATGAACCAGCGCATCGAGCCGCGCACCCTGCAGGGATTCCGCGATTATCTACCCGAAACGATGATGCCGCGCGAGCGGATGATGGAGACCGCTCGCCGGGTTTATCGCAGCTACGGTTTCTGCCCGATCGACACCCCTGCCCTGGAGCTGCTCGAGATTCTGACCGGCAAAGGCAGCGACGAAACCGATCGCCAGATCTATCGTTTCGAGGACGCGGGCGGGCGGCAAGTCGGCATGCGGTTCGACCTGACTGTGCCGCTGGCGCGGTTTGCCGCGGCGCACATCCATGAGCTGGGCGTGCCATTCAAGCGTTACCACATCGCGCCGGTATGGCGCGGTGAGAAACCGCAAGCCGGCCGTTACCGCGAATTCGTGCAGTGCGACTTCGATACGATCGGCACCGAATCGGTTGTGGCCGATATCGAGACCGCGCTGGTGATCCACGACCTGCTCGTGGCGCTCAACGTGGGCGAGTTTTCGCTGCAAATCAACAATCGTCAGATCCTCAACGGCTTGCTCGATAAGCTCAACCTGGCCGACAAGAGCGTCCCGATCCTTCGCGCTTTGGACAAACTGACCAAGAACGGCGGCGAGGAAGTGCTCAAGGAGATGGAGAAGACTGCCGAGGTAACGAGCCAACAAGGGACGAAGATTCTCGAGTTCGCCTCGATTGGCGGCAGCATCGATAAAGTGCTCGCGCAGCTCAATCAGATGCTCAGCGGCAACGAGCTGGGTGAGCGCGGCGTCGATCGGCTGGTCGAGCTCGTGGCCGCGCTGCGGGCCGCCGGCATCCCCGAGGAGCGGTTTCAGCTCGACGTCAGCATCGCTCGTGGCTTGGACTACTACACCGGCGTGATCTTCGAAACGGTCCTGCGCGATCTGCCGTCGATCGGCAGCATCTGCTCAGGCGGTCGCTACGACAATCTCGCCGAGGTCTACACCAAGCAGCACTTGCCTGGCATCGGCGCTTCGCTGGGGCTGGATCGTCTGCTGGCGGCGCTGGAGTCGCTTGGGCGCATCGAGCCGACGCGAGCCGCCGCG
Organism: Aureliella sp.; assembly: GCA_051960375.1. Taxonomy (GTDB): domain Bacteria; phylum Planctomycetota; class Planctomycetia; order Pirellulales; family Pirellulaceae; genus Aureliella. The sequence continues at coordinate 1,918 of JBQCEI010000358.1, forward strand.
CCTGTGTTCGTGGCTTACTTCGACAAATCGGCGCTGCACCAATACCTGCGCATCGCCAAGCTCTTGCGAGCTGCCGGGATCGGCGCTGAATTGTATCCCGATCCCAAGAAGCTCGGCGCGCAACTGAAGTACGCCGACCAGCGAGGCTTTAGCGCGGCGATCATCGCCGGCAGCGATGAACTATCGCGCGGCGCCTGCCAGGTGAAGAATCTGCGGGCGCAGTCGAGCGTCGAAGTCGCTTGGCGCGATTCACCCGAAGAGTTTATCAAAGCTGTGCGGCAGTGCTTGGAATAGGCTTTTGTTTTTTACCGCAGAGGCGGGGGGTGGGGGGGGGGGGGGGGCCCCAAAAACAAACAAAACACAAAAAAAAAAAAATAAAAAAAAAAAAAAAAAAAAAAAACAAAAAAAATTTTTTTTTTTTAACATTTGGTTTGTGTTCCGGGTATATCAGGTCCTTGTTCCCCGCCGCGCACCGCGCGCTTCCTGCGCGCGATCACCCTCGCTCTGCTACTGCGCGTGACCGGTATA
>JBQCEI010000359.1:0-6793 GCA_051960375.1 Aureliella sp.
CCTGAAGCCTGAAGCCTGAAGCCTGCGAAACTGCTCTGGGATTGCTCGGCGGGGTGTGGTAGTTTCCGCTCGCGGCCCCCGACGCTTACCTATCTTCTGGAAATGGATGTCCCGACGATGACCCAAATGACCAGCCCCTCCCAGAGTCACGCTGTTGATGCGTTTCCGCGCTTGTCTGTGATGCGCCGCTCGAGTGGTTCGCCGGCCGACGCAGTTCCAGCGACCGCGCGACCGGTAAGTCAGATCGTCATTCCGGCCCGGCTAGCTTCGACTCGTTTGCCCGAAAAGCTGTTGCTGCGCGAAACCGGCAAGACCGTCCTGCAGCACACCTATGAAGCCGCCTGCATGGCTCGCCGCCCCTCTGGCATCATCGTCGCTGTCGATAGCCCGCGGCTGCAACAGGAAGTCGAAGCCTTCGGTGGCTGCGCATTCTTGACCGATCCGGCCCTGCCCAGCGGCACCGACCGAGTGGCCGCCGTGGCCCGCGAAATGGATCAGGTCAACGTGTTCGTCAACGTCCAGGGGGACGAGCCGGAGATCGCCGGCGCGGCGATCGATCTGGTCACCCAGTTGCTCGAAGAACATCCGGAAGCCGACGTAGCGACGCTGGCCGCGCCGATTCGCGATGCCGAGCGGCTCAACGATCCGGCCTGCGTGAAAGTCGTTCGCGACCATCGCGGCCGGGCGCTCTACTTCAGCCGTTCGACGATTCCGCATGCCCGCTCTTGGGACGATGCATTGCTGCAGTGCGATCCGCCGGCGTTTTTGCAGCACATGGGCATCTACGCTTACCGCCGCGAATTTCTGCTCAGCCTCGGTTCGTTGCCGCCAAGTCCGCTCGAGCAACTCGAGAAACTTGAGCAGCTGCGCTTTCTGCAAGCTGGCTGCACGATCGTCGTCGGGCTGGTCGACAGGCCCACTCAAGGGATCGATACTTGGAATGATTATCGGGCCTTTGTCAGACGGCGGTGCGGCTGCTAAGATCGGTCTTTTCAAAGACCTTGCGATGGCAAGGCGACTTCGGGGGCAGACGCCGCCCGGTGGGGTCGACCGGCCATCCGTTCTGGAACGCGCGTGAATGACAAAGCACATATTCGTCACTGGAGGGGTGGTTAGTTCGATTGGGAAAGGGCTGACGAGTGCATCGATCGGGATGCTGCTCGAAGCGCGCGGACTGCGAGTCCGCATGCAGAAGCTCGACCCCTACATCAACGTCGACCCCGGGACGATGAGCCCCTACCAGCACGGCGAAGTGTACGTGCTGGACGACGGCAGCGAGACCGATCTGGACCTCGGACACTACGAACGCTTCACCAGTGGCCCGCTGACGCGCGACTCGAACTACACGACCGGCCAGATCTATCTGTCGGTGATCGAAAAGGAACGTCGCGGCGAGTTCCTCGGCAAGACGGTGCAGGTGATTCCGCACATCACCGATGAGATCCAAGGGGTGATCCGCAACATGGGAGGCCCCGGCGTGGATGTCGTCATCACCGAAATCGGCGGCACGGTCGGCGATATCGAAAGCCTGCCGTTCCTCGAAGCGATCCGTCAGTTCCCGCGCGAAGCCGGACCGGAGAACTGTCTGTTCATTCACCTGACGCTCGTGCCGTATCTCAAAGCGGCTGCCGAGCTGAAGACCAAGCCGACGCAGCACTCGGTCGGCCAGCTCCGCCAGATCGGTATCCAGCCCGATGTGCTGATCTGTCGCTGCGAGCAGTCGATCTCGCGCGACGAGCGCGAAAAGATCGCCCTCTTCTGCAACGTCCCGGTTCAAGCGGTGATCGAAGAGAAGGATAAGGACTTTTCGATTTACGAAGTGCCGCTGAGTCTGGTCAACAACGGCCTGGATGATTTCATCGTCAAGCGGCTTGGCCTGCCTTCGCATTCGGCCGACCTGCGACCGCTGCATGACATCCTCCGCCGCCAGCGCGAACCGAAACACGAAATCAGCATCGCCGTGGTCGGCAAGTACGCCGAACACAAAGACGCCTACAAGTCCATCTACGAAGCTCTCGATCACGCCGGCATTCATCATCAAGCTTCGGTTCGCTTGGGACGGATTCAAAGTTCCGAGGTCGAGCGCGAAGGACCCGAACGCGTTCTCAGCGGCTACGACGGAATCCTGGTGCCAGGCGGCTTCGGCGAGCGCGGCGTCGAAGGCAAGGTGCAAGCGATCCGCTTTGCGCGCGAGAAGGGGATTCCGTTCTTCGGCATCTGCTTAGGCATGCAGTGCGCGGTGATCGAGTTCGGCCGCAACGTCATCGGGCTCGACGGGGCTCATTCGAGCGAGTTCGACCGCGAGACGCCGCATCCGGTGATCTGCTTGCTCAATGAACAGCGTGAGATCACCCGCATGGGAGGCACGATGCGCTTGGGAGCCCAGCCGGCGAAGCTGCGCGAAGGCACGCGGGCGCACGATGCGTACGGCCAGTCGGCCGTCCAGGAACGCCATCGCCACCGCTACGAATTCAACAATGTCTACCGCCAGCAATACGAAGCCAACTCGATGATCTTCTCGGGCACCAGTCCCGACGGCGGCTTGGTCGAGATCATCGAACTGGCCGATCATCCGTGGTTTTTGGCGGTGCAGTTCCATCCCGAATTCAAGTCGAAGCCCACGGCGGCTCACCCGCTCTTCTCCGGCTTCGTCCAAGCGGCAATCGAGCGGCATGCCCGCCGCAATCCGGCTCGCGTCAGCCCCGAAGAAACCGCCGCGAGTATCGACACGCAGTCATAGTCAAGCTTGGAAAACAGTTTTCACCGCGGAGACGCGGAGGGACGCGGAGAACGCAGAGAGGACCGGCTTTACAGATACGGCGAGAAGAGTCGGGCGATGCCGTCGCGGAGTTTGCGCCACCGCGGCCGCCCATCGATCGCTTCGAGCGTCAGTTCGCGAGCCTGCTCGCGACGCTCGGCGATGAACTGCTTGAACTTGGCGGCGCACGGGCGCGAATAGAGTTCGACGTTCAGTTCGAAATTCAGTCGCAAGCTCCGCGCATCCCAGTTGGTCGAGCCGATGAGCGACCATTCATCGTCGACCACCATCAGCTTGGTATGGTCAAACGGCGGCGGCGTCAGCCATACGCGGCAGCCGTGCTCGAGCACTTGCCAGAGCTGAGCCGTCGAGGCCCACTGGACGAACCGCAGATTGCCGCGCTCGGGCAAAAAGATCTCGACGTTGACGCCGCGCATGGCCGCGATGTTCAGAGCTGTGATCAGCGTCGGATCGGGTATGAAGTAAGGCGTAACGATCGCGATCGATGATCGAGCCACGCTGATCGCGCCGTGCAAGAGTTTGCGCATGCGATCGAGATCTTCATCGGGCCCGTCGGCGATGCACCGCGCCGCCACGGACCCTCCGGCATCGGCATCGGCATACCAAGCGGGGCCGCTGAGCATCTCGCCGGTCGTGAATCGCCAGTCGATGGCGAACATCTCTTGCAGCTGTCCAACCACAGGGCCTGTAATCTCGAAGTGCACATCGCGGATCAGGCCATGCGTGGCCAACTTGAGCATGTGACCTTGGCGGATGTTCATCCCGCCGGTGAAGGCTGTCTTGCCGTCGATGACCAGCATCTTGCGGTGATTGCGCAGGTTCGAATACTGCAGCCGCCAAGGCACGAGCGTCGGCAGGAAATAGGCCATCGGCACGTGCTTGCGCCGCAGCGCGTTGCGAATCGTTGGCCAGTGGTAACTCGCTCCGACCATGTCGACCAGCACCCGCACTTGCACGCCGCGAGCGACCGCGCGGCCGAGAGCTTCGACGAACTGCATGCCGACGCGGTCGCGGTCAAAGATGTAGGTGGCCATCGTGATCGATTTGTCGGCTCGCTCGATGGCGCTGAGCATGGCGGGGTACGCTTCGTCGCCGTTGCGCAGCATCTTCACGTTGTTGCCGGCGGTCAGCGGCAGGCCAGTGATCTTGTTGCTGAGCTTGACCAGATCGCGCAGTCCCGGAGTGGCGACGCAGTGCTCGTCGGCGATCGGAACCAGGCTCGGCCCGATCTCGATCGTCGTCGGCCGGCGCTTGCGCTTGGCATGTCGCTCGATGCGATTGATGCCCAGCAGTAAATATAGGGTCGTGCCGACGAACGGAGTCAGCCAGATGACGCCGACCCAGCCCACCGCCGCTCGCACGTCGCGCTTGTGCAAGACAACATGCCCGGAGGCCACCACGGCAACGCACAGGTCCAGCAGGGCTGCCCAAAGGGCAATCGACCGAAACTCATCTATCCAATGCATGCGCCTTCTCGATTGCTGTCCACGAGGACTTCCTTGCCACGAGCTTAAGTTTGTAGTGGAGTGTTTCGCGTGTGGCACTGGCTATGCCAGTGTCTTCTGCTTCGAAGTTGACGGGCCAGAAAACCTGTAAAGCGCTCCAATGCCAACCCAGTTCCTGCTGTGAATCTTGCGAGGCCGCTTGGCATTGGAGAATCTTTGTGGCTAGGAACCCGACAGACCTCGAAATGAGAGCCACTGGCATAGCCAGTGCCACACAGCACTTCTGTTCTTCCGGGCCATATCGCCCGCCGGTCGCCTATCACCGCCGCTTGCGCCACTCAGCTACAATGATACTCGGTGGCCCGAGCCGCCATTGACCGCAGTGCAGGGCTCATTTCCAGCGGCAATCCATCCTTCCCAAACACCTCTCTCGCAGTCCAATTTCTGGCCCTCATGCGACTCGCCGAACTTCCGTTCGATCCCAATTGGCTTTTCTCAAGGCAGTGCAATAGGAAAACATCTATGAGTAAAACGACACTTGGCACCACCGTCCGATTGGCCCTGCGCTTCGCCGCCTGCTTTGTGCTGGTCGCGAGCAGCGGCTCCCCGCGGCTCTGGGCAGCAGATGCCGCTGACGACGACGGCCGCCTGAGAATCATTTGCTTCGGCGCGCATCCGGACGACGCCGAGTACAAAAGCGGTGGTGTGGCGGCCATGTGGGCCAAGCAGGGACATCATGTCAAATTGGTGTCGGTCACCAACGGCGACATCGGTCATTGGAAGATGTCCGGCGGAGCTTTGGCCAAACGCCGCACCGCTGAATCGGCCAAGGTCGCCGAGCGCTTGGGAGTCACCTCCGAAGTGCTCGATATCCATGACGGCGAACTGTTGCCGACGCTCGAGAATCGTCGCACGATCACGCGGCTGATTCGCGACTGGAAAGCCGACATCGTCATCGCTCATCGTCCTTGGGACTATCATCCCGACCATCGCTACGTCGGAGTCCTGGTGCAGGATGCCGCCTACATGGTCGCCGTGCCGTTCTTCTGTCCCGACACGCCGCCGCTGAAGAAGAACCCTGTGTTCCTTTACTCGAGCGACGGATTCAAGAAACCGTATCCGTTCCAGGCCGACATCGCCGTGTCGATCGATGATGTATTCGAGCAAAAGGTCGACGCGCTGATGGCCCTCGAATCGCAAACCTTTGAAGGGGGCGCTCTGGGCAGTCAGGAATCGATGGATGCCGCTCCGCCGCCTTCCAAGCCCGAGCTGCGCCGCGAGTGGCTCCGCGAACGCTGGGATCGACGCTCGAGCGACGAAGCCAAACGTTTCCGCAACACGCTCGCAAGCTGGTACGGTCCCGAGCGAGCTGACAAAATCAAGTATGCCGAAGCGTTTGAGATCTGCGAGTACGGCCGACAGCCCGAACCGGACGAGATCCGCAAGCTGTTTCCGTTCTTTGGAGACGCGACTACAGCACGGTGATTTTTTTACCGCGGAGAACGCGGAGAACGCGGAGAGCGCGGAGAAGAGGTTCCTTGCAATGAAGTTTACAGAGCGAGGTTGGTGGGGGGGCTTGTTGGCCAGGGCGCTCGCGTGCGCGATCACAGTGCTTACAGGTGCAACGGCTGTCCGCGCGGCCGATCCGGCTAGCGATACGCCAATCGCCGGTGATGAGCTGCGCGAGCATGTCGGGCGAGCGCTTCGGCTGATCGAAAAGAGCTCGGCCGAATACCTTCGCCAGCGCGAGTGCTTCTCGTGCCACCATCAAGCTCTGCCGATTCTGACCTTCATCGAAGCCCGCAATCGCGGGCTGAGCGTCGATGGGGAAAATCTCGCTCGGCAAGTGGATCGCACCGTCGAGCATTTGCGTCGCGGCGAGGAGCAGTACAAGCAGGGACAAGGGCAGGGGGGCCGAGTCGATACGGCCGGCTATGCATTGCTCGGTTTGGCTGCTGCTGGTTATCCGCCCGATCATACGACCGATGCAGTGGTCGAGTACTTGCTGCAGGCCAATGCGGACAAAAAGCATTGGGTCTGTTCGAGCAACCGGCCGCCGACCGAGGCCAACGACATTACGACCTCGACTCTGGCGCTCCGAGGGCTGGCTGCCTTTGCGCCCGAGTCGCAGGCAGAACGCGCCGGCGAGCGCCGCGAGGCTTGTGAAAAATGGCTGGCCGACAAAACCCCGAAAGATAACGAAGAGCGCGTCTTCTATCTGCTGGCTGCCAAGTCGCTGGGCAAGAGTGAGTTGGTCGCGGCGATGCGCGGTGCGATCTTGTCCGAGCAGCGCGACGATGGAGGCTGGGCGCAGAAGCACGACATGGCCAGCGACGCTTACGCAACTGGCACGTCGCTCTACGCAGTGGCGCAGGCCGGCTGCGCGGCGACCGATCCCGCTTATCAGCGCGGACTGCGCTACTTGCTCGGCAGCCAACTCGAGGATGGCTCGTGGCACGTCGTGACGCGAAGTTCGCCGATACAAAAGTATTTTGAAAGCGGTTTCCCGCACGGGGCCGACCAATTCATCTCCGTCGCGGCCAGCTGCTGGGCGACGCTGGCCTTGATG
>JBQCEI010000360.1:0-9839 GCA_051960375.1 Aureliella sp.
TGACTTCATCCAGTTCATCGCCGGCGATCTGTTCTTTGATGAACTGGTCGTACGGTTTGTCGCTGTTCATCGCGCGGATGACATAATCGCGATACTTCCACGCGTTGGGCTTGGCTCCGTCGCGCTCGAAGCTGTTGGTCTCGGCGTAGCGGACCACGTCGAGCCAGTGCCGCGCCCAGCGATCGCCGAAGGCCGGATCGGCCAGCAGTCGCTCGACCAGGCGGGCATACGACTCGGCGCTCCAGTCGGCCAGATGCTCAGCCAGCGCTTCGGGGCTGGGGGGCAAACCGATCGTATCGAGGTAGACGCGGCGGATGAGGTCGGCCGCTGGAGCTTGGGGCGAAAGTTCGAGCCCCTTGTCTTCGAGTTTGTGCTCGATGAAGGCATCGAGCGGTTGGCTCAGCGCGGCGGTTTGCTCGACGTCGGGCGGCAGGCGACGCTGTACGGGCTGGAAGGCCCAGTGCGGGGCGTATTCCGCGCCGGCATCGATCCACTGCCGCAGAGCGGCGATTTGATCCTTCTTTAGCGGCTCGCCCTCGGGCGGCATGCGCTCGCTGTCATCGGTGCTTTCAATCCGCCTGACCAGTTCGCTCTTGGCACTGTCGCCCGGAACGATCGGCATCTCGCCGCTGTCGGCCGCTTCCAGTAGCGTGGCTCGTTGGTCCAGGCGAATGCCTCCTTCCTGCTTGTCAGGGCCGTGGCACGAATAGCAGCGTTTCGCCAGCAGGGGCTGGATCGTCGTCGCAAAATCGACGTCGTCGGCCGAGGCAATCGCCGGCATGGCCAACGCCATCAGCCAGCCACCGAACAGAGCCGCTTGCCAAGTGGCGCGGCGACTGGAACGGTAGCCGGGCGAGTGCGAGCTGTGAGAGCAGAGAAGCATGGAGCTAGCCTAGGCAGGAAAATTGGGCAGGAGGGGAGCCGATTTGCCGAGCCTGCATTATAGACCCTTGCCGGCTTTGTGCGAACCATCGGCGGCATGCTGTTTTTACCGCGGAGACGTGGAGAAACGCGGAGGTTGTGATCAGGGGTGGATGGTGAGCGGTTAAGTTAGCGGTGAGGAGCTATATCATGTTGATTGATCGCACCCGTATGCCCGAGCCGAGCATGCCGCCGGCCGGATTTCAGCGCTGGTCCAATTTGGCCTTTGTGCATTGGCGAGTGCCGCTGGAACCTCTGCGGGCTCTGATCCCGCAGTCGCTTTCGATCGACACGTGGGACGGTGACGCGTGGCTCGGAATGGTCGCCTTTACGATGAGCGGAGTGAGGCCAGCCTGGGCCCCCGCCCTGCCCTATCTATCGGCCTTCCCCGAGACGAACCTGCGGACGTATGTGCATTTGAACGGAGCCGAGCCGGGCGTGTGGTTCTTCAGTCTCGATGCGTCGCGCTGTCTAGCCGTCCAGGCCGCTCGTTGGGGCTGGGGACTGAACTATCGCTGGTCGCGGATGCGCGTGACGGGCTCGTATGCGCCAGAGAGGGCAAACCGTCCAGTTCAGATAACTTACCAGAGTAGCCGCCGGCGAGGCCCGCCGTGCCAGGTCAGCATCCAATTGGCTGTGCCTTCCGGTCAAACGGTGCGGGCAGCTCCGTTGGATTCACTCGAGTATTTTCTATGCGAGCGTTATCTGCTCTACACGCTGTCGTCTCGCAAGCAGTTATGGAAAGCCGGGGTACATCACGCGCCTCATCCGCTTCTCGATGCTCAGTTGATGGTATGTGGGCAGGGTCTCACTGAGTCGATCGGTTGTTGCGTGGAATGGCCCGAGCATATCGTGTTTAGTCCCGGTGTGGATGTCCGCGTGTACCCCATGCAACGAGTGTCCGTGTAGATGGCTGAAGCTGCGGCTTTGACCGAAAAGGGCAATGCCAACGCGACGCGCAAGGTTTGAAATGCGCAGTTCTCGGTGTGGCACTGGCTATGCCAGTGTCTTCTGCTTCGAAGTTTCAAGTCCAGAAGCCCTGGTAAGCGTTCCAGTGCCAATCCAACCTCCACGGAAACTTTTGCAACCTAGTCCGCCATCGGGGAGCGGTCGGGCTCATGAGCGCCATAAACTTCGAAAAAGGAGCCACTGTCAAAGCCAGTGCCACACCGAAAAGGCCACAGCGCGTCGCATTGGTGTTTTTCGGCTGGAGCGTTCCCCTCCGCGCCCTCCGCGTCCTCCGCGGTTAAAATCCAGTTCCTCGATCTCACCCGCCCGCAACCACATCTGAAGGAACGTTCGATGCTCCTGAGAAAGCTTTGTTGCTTTTTGCTAGTCGGAATTTCGCTGCCTCTCGCGAGCGCCGCCGCTCAGGTCGGCGGCTATGCGAAGGTGAAGCCGGGCGATTGGCCGTGGTGGCGCGGGCCCGAGCGCAATGGAGCGGTGCCCGCTGAGCCCGATCTGCCGACGCGCTGGGACGCGGGACACAGCGTGCGCTGGACTGCGGAAGTTCCCGGACGCGGCAACGGTTCGTCGATCGTCGTGGGCAACCGCGTCGTCTTGGCCACTTGCGATGAGGAGAGCGGCAGCCAAAGCGTGATGTGTTGGGATCGCCAGTCGGGCAAGCTGCTGTGGCAAACAGTGATCCATCCCGACGGCGCGATGCGCAAGAACAGTCGCTCGACCGGCGCCTCGAGCACTCCGGCCAGCGACGGCGAACGCATCTACATCAACTTCGCTAACCACGATGCCGTCGTGACGACCGCCGTTTCGATGGAAGGCGAAAAGCAGTGGCAGACCAAAGTCACCGATTACCAGATCCATCAAGGTTACGGTTCCTCGCCAGCGCTCTACGGCGATGTGGTTTTGGTCTCGGCCGACACCAAAGGGGGCGGCGCGATTGCGGCTCTGCGGCGTGAGACTGGCAAGCTGGTCTGGAAACGCGACCGTCCATCGAATCCGAACTATCCGTCGCCGATCATCTTGAAGGTCGCCAGTCGCGATCAGTTGCTGATGACCGGCTGCGATCTGATCACCAGCCTCGATCCGCTGACTGGTGAAACGCTGTGGGAAGTCGAAGGGGCGACGACCGAATGCGTGACCAGCACTGTCACCGACGGCACGCTCGTCTATTCCACTGGCGGCTATCCTCGCAATCATATCTCGGCGGTGAAAGCCGATGGATCGAAGCAGATCGTTTGGGAAAACAAAGAACGCGTCTACGTGCCTTCGATGCTCGTCAAAGACGGCTATCTCTACGCAGTGCTCGACGCGGGCATCGCCATGTGCTGGGAAGCGGCCAGCGGCAAAGAGATGTGGAAAGAGCGCCTGGGTGGCAACTTCAGCGCTTCGCCGGTTTTGGTCGGCGATGTGATCTATGCCACCAGCGAAGCGGGCGACACGCATATCTTCAAGGCCGATCCGCACGAGTTCAATCGCATCGCCAAGAACAAGCTCGGCGACGAAGTCTTCGCCACGCCGGCCATCTCGCGCGGCGAGATCTTCATGCGCATCGCCAACCTCGTCGACGGCAAGCGGCAAGAACAGCTGGTCTGCATTTCCAACCAGCAATGATTCCGAATCAACCACAAAGACACGAAGACACAAAGGATGAAGCCCGGCATCATCGCTTTGTGTCTTCTTAGTGTCTTTGTGTCTTCGTGGTGAGACCCGGCTGCTATTCCCGCCGCAGAGTAAAACTCGTGTAGTGCAGTCCGTTTTCTTCTTCGACCATGAAGCCGCCCGAGGGAGCGAGGTATTTGGCGATCACCGAGAAGTCGGGCAGTTTGTGATTGTCGAGTGCAGCCAGCAGGGCTTTGAAAAAACCGTTGTCGGCCGAGACTTGCCGCAAGCGATCGCGATTGGCTGGATCGCGGGCGAGTTCATAAAACATCTGCAGCGATTCCTCAGGCCGCGAATAGAACAGGGCCGAGCTTTCCTTATCCTGCAGCTGGGCTTTAATGCGGTCGAAGATGAGCTGGAACTCGAGCGCCTGGCTGAGCCGATCCTCAGGCGAGTTCAGGCTCGAGGTGACCTCGGTCATCATGAAGCGGCTGTCGGAGATGACCAGGTAATCGTTGATCATCGTGACGCAGATTTCGGGCTGCCGCAGCGTCGGGCTTTCCTGCATCCGCTCGGGCGTGAAGACCTGCACTTGAAAGCGGCCGAAGTTCTCGGTGGAAACGTCCTGCCGCTGGCGCACCAGATCCATCAGCTTGGGCAGTACGTTCTTGCTGAAGTAGTCCGGATTCTTGACGCGAATGGCGTAGACGTTCGAGGCGCTGTTGAGCCGAATCGGCCGCACGGTGCCTTGGACCATCGTCAGCCGCCCTTCGAGGCTCTGGAGAATGTCTTTCTTAAAATCGAGCTGCAGACGCTGCGATAGGCGGTTGAAGACTTGCTCTTGCATCGCTCCGGGGAACTGGAACTGATCGTAGAGCTGTTCGATGCCTTGCAGCGTCGAAGCGATGTCCCAGTTGATCGTCGAGTAACTGGAAACCGAAGCGGGCACCCAATCCTCGGGCGTCGTCGAGCCCGACTTGGGACGGACCAGCGCCAGCACGGCTCGACGCGGGCTGCCGAGCAACAGGTGAAAGTGGCTGATCGAATCGAAGTCCGGCGGCGCGATGATCGTGCTGCCTCCGATGGCCTCAATGTCGTTCAAGCCAAGCGTCGGCAACATGGCCAATACCACGCCGGTGCCCGCGGAGGCTGGCACGACTTGACGAAAGAACGCCAGGGGATCGGCATAGAAAGAAATCTGCGGGCGTTCGCCTTGCGTGCCGACGCAGCGACTCATGATCGTCGTAAAGCGGCGATTGTCGGCCAGCGTGGGCCAGTCGACCGGTCCGCCCGACCAGCGCGTCGCCAGACGCTCCAGCCCCACAAGATCGCTGCACGCGATGAACACCCCTTGGTCGATGAAGTACCCGAACTGCTCGCGGGCTCGCTCGGGGTTGGAGAAGAAATGGAGCGTCAACGAACCCAGCTTCTTTTCCTCGTGTGTCATGCGCTCGCTGACTGCGTTCAGCACTCGGTCCAGGACCACTTGCACGCCCGAGATTTCGTCGCCAGCGTCCATCATGATCGCCAAGCTCGGCCGGTTGCCGCCGCGGCGACTCGGAGTGGGCTGCTCGTCGGAGTCCCCTTGCTGCCGACTGGGCTGAGCGTCGCTAGGCAGCATCGCGATGGCTAGCTCGCCGGTTGGGATCGACAGCAGTTCGTCGAGATTTAAGCCGAGGTTCTCGCGAATCACATCGGTGCTGTTGACCAGCGAGCCGTAGAACTCGGCGAGGATCGGACGGATTTGATCGTCGCTGGAAAGTTTGCCGAGTGACGAGCGGCTGAATGCTCCCTTGAGCTCTTTGACGTTGTCGACGCGCAGATAAGCCAGCGTCTTCTCGGGGAAGAGCTGCGGAGCGGTCAGCTTGGACGAGCTTTCGGCCGCCGGCGCTTGGGCATGCGCTCCCGAGCCGGCCAGGCAGCCGAGCGCCGTCAAGGCAAACAGCGCAGCGATTCGCACAGGGGACCAGACATCCAGCGGTTGGGCGCGAAAGTGGTTCATCGATTCGGTTCCCGGATCTGTTTTCGTAGAAAAGAGACGCTATTGAGATAAGGGTTGGACCGCCCGGAAGAAAAGAAGAAGTAGAAACACAGAGGCACAGAGGGCACGGAGGGGAAAACAACGGAGCCGAACTCCGTGTTCTCTGTGCCTCTGTGTTTCTATCTTTTCCGACTTCGCCAATGTCGCACGTTTGCAAGGCGAACTCAAGCAAGCGGCCGACCCTGGTTCGCTCGGCGGCGGCCGATCTTGGCCCGATTATTTTCCGTCGGCGTTAGAACTGCTGCGATTGCAAGATGCAGACACTTCGTCACAGATCGATAAAAAACAGCCTGATTCGGCAAGGTCCGCTTCTATTGCCGATGGTTCGAAAGCGGGCTAAGTTTCTCGCGCTGCTTTGAATGACAAATTCGAAAGCTGCCGTGACGGCGCGTGGGACTCGCGGTCGCAATGCTGTCCGAGATTTGTAACCCGACGCGTACGCGAGGGACGCACCCGCCGTAAAGGTAGACCTTGCCGTTAAATAATGCTGTTCTGACCGATCGCATTTGAAAGAAGCGATGGTTGGGCGGGCCGTTTTGGCAGGTTCGTCCCTCGCTTACGCGTCGGGTTACAAAAAATCTTGGTGGTTCCCTTTTTGAACCACGAAGACACAACGACACCAAGGAACTTCTATAATGGAAACCGGAACCTGCGACGATTGGCGGGGTTTTGCTGAGTTGAAGACCGAATTTGCCTAGTTGCCCCTTTTGCCCTGGCGTGTCAGGAGTGATTGCGATGAAGTGCCAAGCCCTAGCTTTGTTTCTCGTGCTGAGTGCATCGGGCTTAGCCTACGCGCAGCGCGCCGGTGGAGGCGGTGGCGCAACCATGGGATCGATGGGGGGCATGGGGGCTGTAGGCGGCATGCCCGGGATGACGATGGGCAACACCGGCGGCGCGATGGGCGGTGGGATGACCGGCGGTGGGATGAGCGGTGGATTTGGAGGCAACACCGGCGGTTTTGGTAGCAGCGGGGGATTCGGCTCCAATACGGGCGGCCTGGGCAATGCCGGCGGCTTCGGAACCGGCTCCGGCTTTGGCACCGGCGGGATGTCCCAGTTCGGTCAGAGCGGCGGGATGTCGGGCGGTATGGGTGGAATGAGCGGCGGTATGGGCGGCATGAGCGGTGGTATGGGCGGAATGAGTGGGATGGGCGCAGCGATGCCGGCTGGCTTCGGCAACTTCTCTCCCTTTGGCAGCGCCTTGGGCGCGGCGGCCATGGGACGCTCGTCGATGGGCATGGGCGGCATGGGAATGGGCGGAATGGGCAGCATGGGTATGGGTGGCATGAGCGGCCGGAGCAGTCGAGGCGGCCGCGGTGCCAACCAGTTCGGCAACAACCAATCGCAAAACAACAAGTCGCAGGTGCGGGCCACCATCAAGCTCGGCTTCGCCGCCCCGCAGCCAGCGGCCACCCAGCGGGCGACCGAGATCCAGACCCGCGTCTCGCGCATCCCGATCCCGGCCCGACTGAATCGCGTCCGCTATACGATCGAAGGACGCACTGCCGTCTTGCAAGGCGCGGTCGATTCGCCCGCCGACGCGCAGATGCTCCAGCGCCTGCTCTCGCTCGAGCCGGGCATCGACGACGTGCGCAGCGAGCTGGTCGTCACGCCACAGTCGTAAACGTTTTCACTGCGCTCTTCCGCGCTCTCCGCGTCCTCCGCGGTAAAACGTTCTTCCTTACCACGCAGTGGCTCGCGGACTGAGCTGCACGCCGGGTGGCAGACCGAGTTCTTCGGGCGTCGGTTCAGGAGCCGGGCGAGCTTGCCCTGGATGGGTCGCTTGCCCCGGACCGTGTGCTTGAGCGGCGCTCTGAGCTTGGTTGGGCCAGCCCGGCGGGACGATGTTGTTCACGTTGACAGCCAAGCTGCCCGCAGTGGGTACCGTGTTGGGCGTCCAGGCGCTGAACGACTGCAGCGGCCGCTGGGCCACTGGCTGGGCCGGCTTGAACGTATCGGCGATTAACTGCGCACGCGCTTGCTCGATTGCAGCGCTGGCCGGATTGGCCGCAGCGCCGGGCTGCATCGGCGCTGAGGCTGAGCCGCCCTGCGAGCCGGCGCCGCTCCGCTGACCGAGGGCTTTGGGCAACGTGATGGTGGTCGTGCGCATGCCAGCGTTTTTCTTTTCGGTGGCTACCGGACCGACTTGCGGCAGTGGACCGTTGACCGTGGGGAAGGTCGACTCCTGATAGCTGACGCGCTGGATCGGCGTGGTGGTCAGGCCGCCGCTGGGAGAAATCGTGCGGCCCGGCAGAACGACCTTGGCCGGAGTCCCCTGCACCAACTCTCCTTTGCTGCTGCGGAACGTCGGCACCAGCGTGATTTCTTTCTGCATGCCGTCGGCTGCATCCCAAGGAATCCAGACGCTGTACGACGCGCCGAGGTCCGATTCGCTGAAGTGCTGGGTGAACTGCTCAGCGGTAAAGCGGAACCGCTTGTCGGGTTGGTTCTCGGGGGCACCGGTGAAGCGTCTGGTCGTTTCATCAAACGCGTGAACGACCAGTTCGCCCTCGACCGGAATCGCTTGCGACTTGTTGTTGTAGAAGTAGATGCGGCCGCCGAAGCCGCGCGTCGGCGGTTTGCCCTCGACGGTCAGAATGTCGTGGCTCCAGAGCACGGCCATCTTGGCCGGCTGCTGGTATTCCTTCTTCCAGAACTTCATCGACTCCCAAGGCGAGTCCTTCTTGGAGCCTTTACTCTTGGTCAGCGAACTGCAACCGGGACCGGTTGCGAGCGCTGCAGCGCACAAGACCAGCATGATGATTCGACAGCGCATGGCTACAGGACTCCGTCTGATTTTCTTTTTTAACCGCGGAGGCGCGGAGAGCGCGGAGAAGAACGCAGAGAGCTTTCTCCACGCTCTCCGCGTCCTCCGCGGTAAAAACTAACGCGTCGGGTATGTGGGTTGATACGGATTGAATTGGTAACTGACTGGCTGAACCGCGGGCGAGGCGGCGGGCACGCCGGCCTGCGGCGGTCCGCCCGGTTGAACGGGAACCCCGCCGGGGACCGGTGCCGGACCGAGGTTGACTCCCGGTGCCGGTACGATCGCTCCGTCAGGCGGCGGCACGAGACCGCCATCGAGCGGCGGCGCCATCTGTGGTCCGCCTGGCACGTCGAGGATCGACTGGCCGGGCTGGCAGTTCTCGATCGCCGCCGGTTCCATGTCGGGATAAATCACCGGTCCGCGAGCCGGTCCCCACAGGCCGTGGCCGCCGCTGAGGCCCACGTCGCCGTGCATCTCGAGGATGTCGGCCAGGCAGTAGCTCATGCGCGACGATTCGACTCGCTTGATCACTTCGTAATCTTCGTCGGTCTGGATGATCCGCGGCGTCAACACGACCAGCAGCTCGTTGCGAGCTTCCGATTCGACGTCGTAGCGGAACATCATGCCGAGCAACGGGATATCGGCCAGCCAAGGAATCCGCCGCGAAACGCTGGTGCGCGTCTTCTGAATCAGACCGGCAAAGACCACCGTTTGGCCCGAGTAAGCGCTGATGGTCGTTTGCGCGTGTGTTGAGTTAATGATCGGCGAGCGAATCACGGAGCCGTTGGCGCCGAAGCCGACCGGAATGCCCGAGTCGACCGGACCGACCGACGAACGTTCGACGATCACTTGCATCACAATCAAGCCGTCTTCGTTGACGCGCGGCCAGACCTGCAGAATGAGACCGACCTGAACGTCGACTGCGTTGACTGTTTGGCCGAACGTGCCTGCCGTCGTGCCTTGCACGCGCGGTACTTGCTGGCCGACCACGGTCGACGCTGGGCGGTTGTCCATCGTCATGATCTGTGGACGGCTGAGGATCTGCAGCCGGTTGGCGTCTTGCAAGGCTCGGATGAGCACGCCGACCGATTCGCTGGCTGCCGACAAGACCAAACCGCCGTAGCCGAGCGATCCCGCCCGCGCCAAGCCGAAAGTGCTCATGCCCTGCCCGGCGACATTCTGCGTCTGTCCGCGAGTCACTGAATTGGTAAGCACCGTACCCTGGTTGAAAACGGGCGAGGACAGCGTGCCGCCGGTCGCGCTGTTGCGATCGAACAACAGCGAGTCCTGCAAGCCGAGCTCAGTGCCGAATTCGAACTGGTCGGTCAGCGTCACTTCAGCCATCAGCACCTGGATCGCGACCAGCGGCGGACGGCGGTCGAGCTTGCTGATCACGGTGCGAATCGTGTCGTAGTAACGCGGCGTGGCGCTGACGATCAGGCTGTTGGTCGTTTGCTCGGCCACGACGAACACTTCGCGTTCGACTTGTTCGAAGATGCTGATCGCTTGGTTGAGCAACAATTGCTGCTGAATGACTTGGCGCTGGGTG
>JBQCEI010000361.1:0-3782 GCA_051960375.1 Aureliella sp.
AAGAAGAAGAAGAAGAAGAAGAAGAAGAAGAAGAAGAAGAAGAAGAAGAAGAAGAGCTTTAGTGGCACCGTTGGCCGACTTGCCGGGTGCTGACGGCAGAGGACTGCCGTCCCACGTTGGACCGGCAACTTTTCTCACTACCTTACACGCCACGGTCGACTTGCTTTTGGGCAGCGCAAGAAGCTGCCAGCCGAACGTAGCACATCAGGCCTCTGATGTGCAGAACCTGCCAAACAGGTTGGCCTTCACCCGATTGCTCAAAGGCCGCAAAGCGGTCTAAGAAGAAGAGCTGGACGGGCACAGTCGGCCGGCTTGCCGGGTGCTGACGGCAGAGGACTGCCGTCCCACAGTTCGGCTGGCAGCTTTAGCGCTGCCGATTAGCGCGGGTTGGGTGCGAGGATGAGTGTGAGCGAGGCTTGGCCGTCGACCAATACTGGATATTGCCGGTTGAGGTCGGGCGATACGTTGGGGATCGTTTCGACGACTCGATAGCCAGGCGCCAGCACCGATATGCCGTACTTTTCGCGGCTGACATCGTTCAGCTCGACTGACGCGGTCGGCTCATGGGGCAGCGGCAAGCGGCTGCCTTCCCAGGCTGAGTAGCGGCTGACATAGACGCTGCTCTTTTCGGGAATCGATGAACCGTCTTGCGTGCGCACAGTGAGGCTCAGCGTGCTGGGCAGTTGAGCCTGCACGGTACCCAAATCGGCTAGCTGGCCATTGCCCGGTGCTGCCACTACCGACACCGGCAGCACTCCTGGAGTCTTTTGACCGGTGTGCGTGTAGAGCGCATAGTCGAGTCCCGGAGGCAATTGATCGAACCGAAAATTGCCAGAGCTGTCGGTGCTCACTTTCATAGGCGTGACGATGTGTCCTATCGTACGGTCCATTTGAACGAGACCAAGCTCGACCGACGCCAGAGGTGCTCCTCGAAGTATCAGCTGACCTCGAATGCTCGCTCCGCGCAGCAGTTGCACTTGCAAATCATTGCCGCTTGAACGCTCCCAATTCACGTCGACCGGCGCACAGCCCGGGGCCGAGACGCGCAACGCGACACGCGACACCATCTCGCCAACGGTCGCTTCGAAGTTCCCTTCGGCATCGGTCAGCGTCAACGGAGTGACCGACGGATCGCTGCCCGAAATGCGGTTAGCGACCTGCACCTCATGCGTTCGAACTTCCGCCCCGACAATCGGTCGTCCGTCCTTGTCGATGACTTTTCCGCGAATCCGCGTCGAATCTTTCGCATCGGACAATTGGTCCAGCGTCAGTTCGATCTCGGGCGCCAGCGCAGGATCGAAATGTTCCGAGACGCGTCCTTGGTAACCCGGTGCGCCGGCAGCCAGGCTGAACAGCAAGCTGGGCGAAAGCCCCTCAATGGAGAATCGTCCCTCGGCATCGGTGCGCACCCGTTTCTTGCAATCGTCGTAGCAGGACGGACACAGCGTCGATGGACCGACGCGCGGCCGAGCGGTGCTGACGACGACAATCGCATTTTCAATCGGCTTCTGTTGCTGGTCGAGCACTCGGCCTGAGAGCGCCACCTTCGAGTCAGCCAATAAGAAACAGGCAATTCCTAAAAGCGTGAGCATTAGCAATCTCCGATGCCACTTATGTGACGCTTGGTGTCTTTGTGTCTTGGCGGTTTAACCTTCAATTGAATCGCTCTCACTCAAGGTCGATGATCTTACGAGGCTGCAAGCGAGGAATCTCAGTGGGCCCTTCGGTGGCAAGAGTCAGCCGCAAGTTCATTTCGCCCGTCTTGGCTTGGGCAGTCGCGTTGTTGGTCGAAGTTCCGCGAACAAAAGGAGTCGTCGCCATCACTTGGTACGTACCGGCGGGGATGTTCTTCAGACGGAACCGCCCTTGGACATCGGTGGTTTCGGCGCGGTGGCCGAGCCACAGGTACGGCGAAGTGGATTGAGTGTCCCAGATTCGCACGTTCGCTCCGGCGACCGGCTTGCCGTTAATGTCGACCACCGTGCCGGCGATCTCTTCGTGGCCTCGCACCAACTCAATGTCTTTGACCTCGAGGACTCCGTCGACAGCCGGCTCCGGCCTGAAGCCTACGTGAATGGCATCGTCATAGTCGGGCACGCTCTGCACGTTGACATGGTACTCGTGTCCCGCTGGCACGGCGGCGACATACCGGCCATCGGCGTCGGTCGCCGTTGTAGTGGACGCAGTGATTCTTGCCCCCATGGGTCTGCCGGTGGGCGAGCGTATCGGTTCGGCTTGGCCGATGGAAATCGTAGCGCCGATGACCGGCTGGCCGTCGACGAGGACTCGGCCTTTGATTTTCCAGCCGCTGCTGAGGACGACAGGCACCACACCATCGCGAGCGTTCTTGATTGGCGCCGAAGCGAACCAGGCTCCACTGGGCGACACCAGCCGCACTTCGACTTTTGCGGCCTCTGAGGGAATGCGTTTTGTGAGCAGGCTGGCCCGACCCTGTGCACCTGTTTCCGCCTGCTCGGAGATCGGTTCGAATTGCTGCGCGAGCGGGCCGGATGGTATCGGGATCGGATCGTTGACGAACAGCGACGCGCCGACAGCCGGCTGGCCGTCGGGCAGCGAGACGATGACCTGCAGCGGTTTGACCGCAGTGATCACGATCGGCTCGACCGATCGCGCGACTCCGTCGGAGAGATCGACTGCCTGCTTGGACCAGCCCTTGGCTTGCTCCTCGGTTGCTCCCCACACTTCTCGCGTGCTGGGCAATTGATAGCCGGGCTTATCGGTGCTGGCGACGAGCGTGACATTGCGTTTGGGGACAGCCAACTTATAGTTTCCAGCCTCATCGGTCGATCCAGCTCGCACGGTGGCCTCGCCCAACACGCCAACATTGATTCCCGCAGCCGGCTCACCGTCGGCCGTGACTACCTTGCCGGTAACTTGAACACCCCGTTCCAAGCGAATAGTCAAGGGCCCTTGGGCTGCCAATTCTTCCTTCGTAAAGTCGAAGAACCGCGACAAGAAGGGGCCGTTTTCGGGCGCGGTAACGAAAAACTTGAAAGCAGATGAACTCTGCTGGAGTCTCCACTCGAAAGTTCGCGTCGCCATGCGCATGCGGAATTCGCCTGCGGCATCGGTTGCGAAGCGTTCCGGGCTGGATGACCACGAGACCTTTGCTCCTGCGATCGGCTGGTCGTCTTCGTCGATGACTTTGCCGGTTAACGTAACGCCGGGATCGGCGACGAGTGTCGCGGGACTGGCAACAATGTCCGCAGCGATACCCGGGATCCTAGTGTTGTGTTCGCCCAGCCGAATTTCGTCGCTCGTGGCTATGTAAGCGCTGACATTGACCCAGTCGGGATGATGGGCAACCACGAACGCCACGCCACCCTGAGGTATGTTTTCGAAGACGAACTCGCCTTGGGCGTCCGTCTTTGCCTGCGGAGTCAATTGGCTCGACTGAAGACCCATGTACGCTGAAGACCTGCGATCTCCATCGAGCTCCGGTGACTCCATGCGAACGATCGATACGTCAGCACCGGCGAGCGGTTGCTGGTCGGGCGTCACCAGGCGGCCCGAAATCGTAGTCACGGGCCGCAAGCCGAGCGTCAGTTGCTGAACGATAGGTTCGCCTTTCGTCCGGCTTATCAAAGGAGCGTTAGCGATGCCCAGCTGGGGATGTACTGCCACGACGTCGCCCTCCCACGAGTTCGTCCAATAGTCGGGCAGCGCAGGCGCTTTGACATTCTCAAAACGGAACTGGCCGTCTGGCCCGGTCACCGTTCGTGCGAAGACATCATGCGTGCGAAACGTGGCAAAATCCTCTC
>JBQCEI010000362.1:0-4457 GCA_051960375.1 Aureliella sp.
GGCTCCAAGTCTCAGCGGTAAAAACGGCTTTTGCATGGGACGAGCTTGCTAGAATGATCTGCTGCGTTGTTCACGCAAAGCTGGTTAGCGATTCTTACGACCTAAGGCCGGGGTGTAACTACGATGAAAAGATGCTGCTCTCTTTTGCTGATGGGGCTGGCGACGATCGCGTCGATCAGCTGGATAGCGTCTCCAGCGCGGGCTGAGCTGCGGGCCGGCGCGGCGGCGATCGATGTCACACCGCGAAGTTTTCCGGTGCTGATCAACGGCGGCATGAACAGCAACTCGGCCAACGGTGTAACGACACCAGCACATGCCCGAGCCGTCGTTTTGGATGATGGCCGCGAGCGGATCGCCATCGTGGTTGTCGACAGCTGCATGATGTCGCGTCCGTTTCTCGACGAAGCCAAAGCACTGGCTTCGAAGC
The DNA here is from genome assembly GCA_051960375.1 of Aureliella sp. Classification (GTDB taxonomy): domain Bacteria; phylum Planctomycetota; class Planctomycetia; order Pirellulales; family Pirellulaceae; genus Aureliella. The sequence goes on from JBQCEI010000362.1 coordinate 428, forward strand.
GGACTGGAATTCGCGCCGACCGCATGCTGATCTCGGCAACGCATGCGCACTCGGTGCCGGCTTCGATGGGATGCCTTGGGACCGATGCAGATGAAAACTACGTGCCGTTTCTGCGGCTGAAGCTGGTCCAGGCCATCGAGACGGCGGCTGCCAACGCAGAGCCGGCTCGCGTCGGCTTCGCGGTGCAAAACGCAGCCGATTACACCGCGCTGCGCCGCTGGATTCGGCGACCGGACAAAGTCGAGGTCGATCCGTTTGGCAACCGAACCGTTCGCGCCAACATGCATGCCGGCAAGGTGTGGGGCGACGTCACCGGAGAATCGGGCCCCGAAGATCCCGATCTGTCGATTCTGTCGATCCAGGCTCTCGACGGCCGGCCGATCGCCGTGCTCGGCAACTTTTCGATGCATTACTTCGGCGGCGAAAAGCCGGTCAGCGCCGACTATTTCGGACTCTTCTGCGAAGGTTTGAAGGCGCGCATCGCCGGCTCGGCGAAGACCGGCAAGCCGCCGTTTGTGGGTATCATGTCGCACGGTTGCAGCGGCGATATCTGGCGCATGGACTACACCAAGCAGACGCCGCAAAAGTTCGAGACGATCAAGATCGACGAATACACGCAAGGGCTGCTCGATCTGGCGATGAAGGCGTATGAGTCGATCGATTACGATGCCGGCGCCGATCTGGCGATGGCCGAAGCTCGGCTGCATTTGAAGTATCGCGTCCCCGACAAACAACGCCTTCAGTGGGCTCAAGCGATCGTCGAACGGCTGGGCGATCGCCTGCCGAAGAGCCTTGAGGAAGTTTACGCTCGCGAGCAAGTGATGCTTCACGAGCGCCAAGAAACCGATGTGGTCGTTCAAGCCCTGCGCATCGGCTCGATCGCGATCGGCACCACTCCGACTGAAACCTACGCGCTGACCGGTCTGAAGGTGAAGCTGCAGAGTCCGCTGGAAAACACGATGGTGATTGAGCTAGCCAACGGCGGCGACGGTTATATTCCACCGCCCGAGCAACATGTGCTCGGAGGCTACAACACCTGGGCCGCTCGCTCGGCAGGTCTCGAAGTCACGGCCGAACCGAAGATCGCTGAAGCCTGCGTCGAATTGCTTGAGCAAATTTGCGGCAAGAGCCGCAAGCCGCTGGTGCAGTCGCGCGGCCCAGCCGCCGACAAGATACTCGAATCGAAACCGGCCGCTTACTGGCGACTGGACGAGACCGCCGGCCCGCGAGCGGTCGATTCCTCCGGCTCGAATCTCGATGGCATCTATGAACCGGGCGTCGTCTTCTACCTTGAAGGTCCCGCTTCGAAGGAATATTGCCGCGATGGCCACGTCAATCGCGCTGCTCACATGGCCGGTGGCCGGATGCGTGCTCGCGTTCCCAACTTGAAGGACCATTACTCGGTCTCGATGTGGATCTGGAACGGCATGCCGCTCGATGCCCGCGAGATCGCCGGCTGGATCTTTGCTCGAGGCCGCAACTACGCGCTCAAGCCGCAGGGCGATGCCCTCGGCATGATGGGCCAAGGCCAACATGCTGGCAAGCTGGTCTACCAAGTGGGCACCGATCAACGGTTCGTCGGCAAGACCGCCATCCCGCGCTGGACCTGGGCTCAGGTCCGCTTGGTTCGTAACGGCGACCGCGTTCGCGTCTATCTCAACGAGAACTCCGAACCGGAGATCGAAGCCCAAGTGCCATTCGACTTGCCACTGGATGTCGAAGAACTGTTCTTCGGCGGCCGAGGCAACCTCGATTCGAGCTGGGAAGGTCGGCTCGATGAGATCGTGGTGCGCCGGGAGTAATTGAATAAACGCGGAGCGCAGCTCCCAGCGTTTCGAGTCGCGAAGCGACTTGTAACCCGACGCGTAAGCGAGGGACGAACCCGGCAGAGAGCCATGCTTCTTGAAGACCCCTCACCCCCGCCCCCCCCGGCCCCTCTCCCCGAAGCGGGGCGAGGGGAGAGAAGATTTTTATAGCGCGACGCAACCCGGTTTCTTTGCTCCCCCTCGCCCCGCTTCGGGGAGAGGGGGCTGGGGGGTGAGGGGCCGGAGCTGAGAGAGATTTAGCCTTGGCACACCAACGATGTTTTGTCGGGCTCTCTGCCGGGTTCGTCCCTCGCTTACGCGTCGGGTTACAAAGAGAGCGAAAGCCAAACTCCGGCATTACCTGGACGCTCGCAGCGGGCTTTGTTAGAACTGCACCGGCAACTTTGCTCAAACCACCTCTTTGAAGAGCCGCTGGCTGAATGATTCCGATCGATCTATCTGGGCGCGTCGCGGTAGTCACCGGAGGGATTCAAGGATTGGGGCGCGCGACCGCAACGATGCTCCTCCGCGCCGGGGCGCGGGTGGCGGCCAATCATATGGATGATCCGGTCAGCCGCATGCGGGCAGAGGCAGCCGCCCAAGAGTGGCAAGAGGCGGGACTGGTGATGCCGGCCGACGTCCGCAGCCGCGAGGAGATGACGCGTTTCTTCGACGCGGTAAAAGCCAAGTTCGGCCGCATCGATTTTCTGATCAACAACGCGGCCATCTTGCGCGACCGCACGATCAAGAAGCTCTCCGACGAAGAATGGAACGCGGTGATCGAGACCAACCTCTCGTCCGTCTTCCGTGTCACGCAGACCGCGCTGCCGTATCTGGCCGATGGCGGCCGGATCGTCAACATGGCGTCGATCTCAGGTGTGATCGGATTCTACGGCCAAGCCAACTACGCGTCGGCCAAAGCCGGGATCATCGCCTTCACGAAGGTGCTCAGTCGCGAGCTCGCTGGGCGGCAGATCAACGTCAACGCAGTTGCTCCTGGCGTGGTGCTGACCGAGATGGGCGCGTCGATTCCCGAATCCGCTCGCCAGCAAATGCTGACTCAGATTCCGATGAATCGTTTTGGCGAGCCCGACGAGATCGCATCGGTCATCCTCTTTCTGTGCAGCGAGCTCTCTTCGTACGTCACTGGCCAGACGCTGCATGTCAACGGAGGCTGGTGGGCGTAGACCGCTGTCTGCAGTACCCGAGCCGCGATGACTATGAGACCGCTCGACGCCAAACTTTGTTCTGCTGACCAGGCGGTCCGCCAGATCTGCGATGGAATGACTGTCGCCTGCGGCGGCTTTGTCGGCGCCGGGCATCCCGAGGCGCTCACGCGGGCGCTGGAACACCGTTTTCTCAGCGATGGCCAGCCGCGCGATTTGACGCTGCTGTACGCCGCCGGACAAGGCGATGGCAAGTCGCGCGGCCTGAACCACCTAGCGCACAGCGGACTGTTGCGGCGGGTGATCGGCGGGCACTGGGGACTCTGTCCGCGGCTGGGCAAGATGGCCCTCGACGGCGAGATCGAAGCTTACAATTTTCCGCAAGGAGTCATCTGTCAGCTGCTGCGCGATATCGCAGCCGGACGCCCGGGCTGTATCACCCGCGTCGGCTTAGGGACATTCATCGATCCGACTCTCGGCGGCGGACGGCTGAACCAGCGCACGACCGAAGAATTGGTCGAACTGGTGCAGCTGCGCGGCAAGCCATGGTTGCTCTACCATGCCTTCCCGGTGCACGTTGGTTTGATTCGAGCGACCGCGGCCGATCCGTTTGGCAATCTGGTCATGGACGACGAGGGAGTGATTGGCGACGTGTTGCCGATCGCCCAAGCGGCTCATAATAACGGCGGACTGGTGATCGCCCAGGTGTATCGCGTGCTCGACAAGCCGGCCGTGCCCCAGCAAGTTCGCGTCCCGGGACGGCTCGTATCGCACATCGTCGTCGCCGAAGAAGAAGATCATTGGCAGACCTTCGGCGAAGTCTTCAATCCGGCCTTCTGCTCGCCGGGTCTGGTCGATGCATTGCCGCTGGATGAATCGCATGCCCAGCGGCCGACAGCGATCACCGCTGCTTGCGATGCGCGGCGCATCATCGCGCTGCGAGCCTGCGATGAACTGCGGCCAGGGGCGATCGTGAATCTCGGTATCGGGCTGCCCGAAGGCATCGCGATCGTCGCCGCCGAGCGCCGACTGCTTGGCGAAGTGACCCTCACGGTCGAA
>JBQCEI010000363.1:0-3415 GCA_051960375.1 Aureliella sp.
TGACGGAAACGCTGGCTGGAACTTTGAGCGACCCCTTGGCTGAAATGTTGAGCGAACTCGAACCGTTGGCGGCCGTTTCCGGCCGGCGCAATTGTCGCAAGCCCTCGGCCTGATCGCCGATATGCTCGCGCTTCGCATCGCCGTTTGCATCGCCGTTTGCATCGCCGTTCACGTCGAGGCGCATCGGTTACTTCCAGGTGAGGTGGTTGGTCTGGCCGAGGATCAAGCTGGCCACGCGGCGGCGGTTGGCGACGAGAATATCCTCGGGAACGTGCTGGCCGGTGGTGACGTAGCTGAGCGGCCACGTGCCGCTGGAGAGCAAGCGAGACCAACTGCCCAGTCCGGTCGATTCGTCGAGCTTGGTCAGCAAGAGATGCGTGGGATTCAACGGAGCGAAATGCTCCAGCGCGCTGCGAGCATGCGTCTGAGCGCTGGCGGCGCTGAGCACTAAATGCGTTTGCGTCGGCGAAGCGATGCGCAGAAAATCGCCGAGCGTTTCCAGTTGAGCGCGATCGCGCGGTGAACGCCCGGCAGTGTCGATGAAGACGAGCTGGCAGTGCGCCAACCGATGCAGGGCCGGAATCATTTGATCAGGTGCCGAGACGACTTCGCAAGGTGCGCCGAGCAGATCGGCGTACTTCTGCAATTGATCGACCGCTCCCAGGCGGAAGGTATCGAGCGTCACAAAGCCGACCGACGTGCCTTGATCGAAGTGAAAGCCGGCGGCTAGCTTGGCCAGCGTGGTCGTCTTGCCAACGCCGGTCGGGCCGACGAGGGCTACGATGTGCCGCACGCCGCTGCTGAGGTCGATCGGTTCGGCGATGTCGATGCGCTGCTGGATGATCTGACAGAGCCGGCCCTTGATGAGCCAAGCATCGCCGAGTTGTTCCGGAGTGCAATGCGCAGCGACTTCTTGCAGCATCGTGCGAGCCGCTTCGGGTTCGACTTCCGCGTCGAGCATCTCGGTGAAGACTTCGAACATCGCCGGCGAGAGATAGTTGGCCGGCTGAGCGGCAGAAGCGGCCGAGCTTGTCGGCGTGTTGGCGTGTGTGCTCCTGCGCGGAATGGCTGCGCGAGCCGAGTTTGGACGCGCGCTGTGCGCATCGTCGCTTCGCAGCGGATCACTTCCTACAGAATACATCGGCTCGAGCAAGCTGGCCGAGCGCTCCACCGCCGCTTCATCTTCGGAGATGTCCAAGCCCGTAGCCGCATCGCTGTGTGCTACATCGCTGTGTGCTACATCGCTGTATCCCGCAATTGTCGCGGTCAGCCCTTCTCCGGCACCTGCTGAAGCGCCTACCGTTGCAGCGGCCCCGACTGCAGCGAACATCGAAGGCGAGGCCGAAGCGTCGGGCAGGCGACGCAGCACCTTGGCATCGCGGCTGGCTTGCACCTCGATGCACCGCCGGCCGAGCAGCCCGAAGAATCGTCCCGAGATCTCGCGCGTTTGCAGCACCGAGGCTTCGGCGCCCAGCTCATGGCGCACCAACATGAGCGCTTCTTGGAGCGATGCAGCACGAAAGGTATGGATGTCCATAATCGAATTAGCTTCGTGGTGGCGGGTCGGTGACTAAGCCCACGGAGACGATCTGCGTCTGCGTGGTGACTTCCGTGTGGCTGAGGACGCGCAGGTCGGGCAGTTGCCCCTTGGTGATCTCGCGCAGCGCCGGGCGGATGCGAGGGCTGACCAGGATGATCGGCCGGTGGCCGGCCTGCGTGAGCGGCTTGAGCTGCTTGGCGATCTGTGCGCAAGTGATGTCGATCGCTTGGGGCGACATGCGAATAATCAAGCCACGGCCGTCGATTTCGAAGCCCGCGGCAATGCGATCTTCCATCGCCGGGTCCATCGTGATCACATGGAGCTGGCCGTTGGGATCGCGGAAGCGCTGGCAAATCGTCCGTGCCAGCTTCGAGCGAACCATTTCGGCCAGCACGATCGGCTCCTTGATGCGCGACGCGTAATCGCCGAGCGTTTCAAAAATCAAGCTGAGCTGGCGGATCGGAATGTCTTCGCGGAGCAGGATCTGCAGCACGTTCTGCACGTCGCCCAGTTTCATGACGCCGGGGATCAATTCGTCGACGACTGCCGGGCTGGCAGCCTTGAGCTGGTCGACGAGATGCTTGGCCGCATCGCGAGTAAGCAGTTCGTCGGCGTGCTTGCGAGCGATCTCTTGCAGGTGCGTGGAAATGACCGCGGCGGCCGGTACGACTTCGTAACCGTAGAGCTCGGCGCGAGCTTGCTCTTCGGGAGCGATCCAGTACGCGGTCCGGCCCGCAGCCGGTTCGCGCGTCGGTTCGCCGTTGAGCGGCACTGTGGTCCGGCCGGTATCGATCGCCAACAAGCGTCCGGGGCGCACTTCACCGCGAGCGACGCGATTGCCGGCGATCTGAATCTCGTAGACCGATTCGGGCAGATTGAGTTTATCCTTCATGCGGACCTTCGGCAGCAAGATCCCCATCTCGCTGGCCAGGATCGCGCGGACCGAGCTGATGCGTTCCATGAGGTCGCCGCCGCGGCGCGGATCAGCCAGCGGCAACAAGGCTGCGCCGATCTCGATGCGCATCGGATCGACTTCGAGGTAGTCCTCGGCCTTCTTCTCGGGCGGCTTGTGCTTAGCGACTTCCGCTTCGCGCTGCTGTTGTTGCTGCCGCTCGGCCAGAGCTGTGTTCTGCTGTTTGACGACGTACGCCAGTCCGATGCAGCCGCCGCCCAGAGCCAACAGCGGCAGCGTGGGTAACTGCGTGAAAATCAGCAGCAACAGGAAGCCGCCGGCGACCGCCAGGGCTTGAGGGCGGGCCATGAGCTGGCTGAGGAACTCGAGCGGCAAGTTGACTTGCTGCGTACTACGCGTGACGAGCAACGCTGCGGCCAGCGAGATCAAAAAGGCCGGCACTTGGCTCGCCAGACCGTCGCCGATCGTCAGTCGCGTAAACAGTCCGAACGATTCGCTGAGCGTCATGTCAGCGTACATCATGCCGATGTACAAACCGCCGATGATGTTGATCAGCGTAATGAGGATACCGGCGATCGCGTCGCCGCGGACGAACTTGCTGGCACCGTCCATGGCACCGTAGAAGTCGGCCTGGCGTTGCACTTGCTCGCGGCGGCGCTGCGCCTCTTGTTCATCGATCACGCCGGCATTCAGATCGGCATCGATGGCCATCTGACGCCCGGGCATGCCGTCCAAAGAGAAACGCGCTGCCACTTCGCTGACGCGCGTGGCACCCTTGGTGATGACCAAGAACTGGATGGCCACAATGATGACGAACAAGATGATGCCGACTTCGATGCGATCGCCCGCGACGAACTCACCGAAGGCTTGGATGACGCCGCCGGCCGCCGCACCTGAATCGGTGTCAGCTCGCGTCAAGATCAGCCGCGTCGTCGCCACGTTGAGCACCAAGCGGGCCAGCG
>JBQCEI010000364.1:0-7629 GCA_051960375.1 Aureliella sp.
CGTCTTCGCGTGAGACTGAAACAGCCAGACTCACGCGAAGGCGCGAAGCCGCGAAGTTATGATGCCCGGCGGCTAATGCCCGCCGGCTGATTCGTTGTTGCCACTTGCTTCGTCCGACGCGGCGGTCAAAGTTTGCATGGCCGACGACAGCCGTTCGAAGCGCCGATCGTTTCGCAAGGGATCGAGATCGCGATCGTCGGCAAGCAGTTCGGCGCCGAAGCCGGCTCGCAAAGCGGCGGTCAGCAGCGCAAAGGCTCGCTCGCTTGCCTCCTTCTCTTCACGCGAGACGAGCGCATAGAGAGTGGCAGTTTGGTACAGGATAGAGGCAGAGGAATCGATTGCCAATGCTTTCTCGGCAAGCGCCTTGGCAGCTCCAATTCTGCCTTGTCTGGCTAGCAGCACGCCTTTGGCCGCGAGGATAACGCTTTCTTCAGGGTGGCGGCTGATGGCTTCATCGAGCACTCGGATCGCTGCATCGGTATCGTCCAATTGCTCGGCCAATACATGAGCTTTGCTTTCCAGCGCCGGCAGAAAGCTCGGATTGATTCGCAGCGCTGCGTCAAAGTCTTGCAGGGCCGCGCGCGGATCGCTTTGCGCTCGCAGCACGCCTTGCGCGGTCCAGCCCTGTTCGTCGTCCGCGGGGCGCGAGAAGCCCGCTTGGCGATCGGCTTGAGCGCCGCTATTGTCGCCTGCTTGCTCGCGGGCTTGAGAGCGCATCAGGAAGACGCGAGCCGAGTGGTTGCCCTGAGCAATGGCCTGCGACAGATCTTCAATCGCCTGCGCAGGAGCATCGAGAGCCAGGGAGGCTAACGCTCTATTAACGCGGGCGTCGGTGTGCTGCGGATCTCGCTCGATCACCGTGGTAAAATCTTCCCGAGCCAGTGCCGGCAAGTTTTGATGGAGGTGGGCCAAGCCGCGGCGGAAGTACCATTGCGTTTGCTCGGGAGCCAAGGCGATGCAAGCGCTGAAGCACTCGGCTGCTAGCCCATGTTGCCCGAGCCGTTCGTAGCAGTGCCCCAAACCGTACCAAGTCCACATGTTGCGGGGCTCAGCTCGAGTCGCACTTTCCCACTGCGGGCGCGCTTCACGGTATCGCCGCTGAGCAGTCAGCAGGGCCGCGCTCCAACCAAATTGATGAGCCGACGCCGGAACTCGGTCGGCGGGCTGTAGCGCACTTGTGCGGTCGTCTAAACGCTCAGAGAGCTCCAGACGCTCAGACAGCAATGCGGCTTGCGATGCGAGGGCTGTCACAGGCCGAGCATCCATATCTAGAAGTTCGGATGCGCGTCGATTCGAATCGAGGGCCTGCGTCCAGAGCACCTTGCGCTCAGCTTCTTCAGTTCTGAGCTCGGCCTGTCGGGAAAATTCGGCCGCCTGCAAGAACATTGCTTCGGCGCGCGCCGCGCGCGCTCGGCGAAGTTCCTCGGGCGCGAGTCGGCTGAGGTATTGTCCGTCGCTCGGCTTGTCAAAGTAACCGAGCGCTTGCGTCAACGTCTTCTCGAGCACGGGCTGCTGGTCGGACCGATCGTCGAGCGCGTCGAGAAACAGGATCTGAGCGGACTGGACCGAATGTTCCAGCGCGACGAGCCGCTCGCGAGCTTCCAGCGTCGCCAATCGTCCGCTCCGCACCAGCAGCACGCTGCCGATGATCGCGATGAGGACAGCCGCCACCGAGGCAACGCCAGAACTCTAAGCGATCCGCGGATGACGACGAAGCCACTTTTGGCCGCGTTCGACCATCGATGGCTCGCGCGTGTAACGCAAGGCTCGGTTGTCGAGCTGGCGCTGAAGATCTTCATGGAGTTGCCGCGATGAAGCGTAGCGACGCTTCGGATCGTATTGCAAACAACGCAAGACGATCGCTTCCACCGCCGGCGTGACCGAGCGATTGAGTTTGCGGGGTGGTTTGATCGGCTGGCGGCGATCGGCAAGTGCCTCGATGAGCACTTGTTCGGTTTCCCCTTGGCAAACTCGAAAGGGATACTGGCAAGCGAGGAGCTCATACAGGATGAGGCCGAGGGAATAAATGTCGCTGCGCTCGTCACCTTCGGCGACGCCCGTTTGATACGCCCGCAGCGCCTCGGGGGACATGTATGGCAAGGTGCCACCGGCATGCGCCTGGGAAACGCTCGAGGTTCGTTTGCGATCGTGCGATAAGTTGAAATCGAGCAACATCGGCTGACCGTCATTGGCCAGCAGCACATTGGCCGGCTTCAGATCGCCATGCAGAATGCCGCGCTCGTGAGCGTGCGACAAACCTTGAGCCAGCCCCGCTCCGATCCAGAGTACTGCCTCGACAAAGCTCAAGCCCGAAAGCGTTTGCAAGCTGGTGGCTGCTCCGGCTAGCGTTTCAGGTTGGCGATCCGTCGTTGCCGCAGCGCCAAAGGCGGGGCGCGCCATCGCTCGAGTTTCCGAGCGCAGAGTGCTTTGCTGATGAGCCAACACCGTATCGACCAGCGCTCGCCCCGAGTCGGGAGTCTGCTCCCCGCGGCCGATATGCCGCAGAACATCGGCCAGCGTGACGCCGCCATAGTACGGCATGCAAACGGCTTGAAGCGGACCGGCGGAGTGTACCGAATAAATCGGCACGATGTTCGTGTGCTGCAACTGGGCGAGCATCTGCGGCTCATCGCCCACGCGGCGGGCGACCTTGAGCGCCACCGGGCGATCGGCCAACTCGCCTTGACGGGCGAGATACACCTGGGCAAACGCACCGCGACCGAGCAGAGCGATCAGTTCGAAGCCCAGAAACGTTTGGCCGATCGCGGGCCAGGCGTCGGGCGACACTAACGGTGAAGCGCTGGCGAGTTCCCGATCCTCGTCATCGGCCGCGGCGGAGAGCAGCTGCGATTGCGGCTGAGGCCAGCCGCGCGTGTCGACATTCCAGCGGCGCTGGTACTCGCATGGATTTACCGGCTCACCGGCTTGTTGACGCTGGCGATAGTCTTCAAACGCAATCGCCGCGACGTCTTCCGGGCGCGCAAAAACCGCGGGAAAGTGCTGCTCGTAAAATTCCAGTGGCGAGCGCGAGCCCCGGGCCGTTCGCATTTCGATATCGACGCGAATCAGCTCCGAAACGACATCGAAATATTGGGAGTGGTTCGGTTGCGGGGCCAGCGCGAGCAAGTCGGCGTCGCCGCGCTCCCGATACGCACCCTCCAGCGCGGCGACGAAGCGGTCGAGCTCTTGGCAATCGTCGATGGTTTTGCGCTCGACCATAAACCGGATCAATCAACTTCTAGTAAAGCCGCCAGTTGTTTGCGCGCCTCTTGCAACATGCGTTCGACCGTTCGCTTGGCCCGCCCAGTCCGCCGGGCGATTTCTTCGATTTCGTGACCTTCGATTCGCAGTTCGATCATGCGGCGATGCGCTTCGGGCAGTTGCTCGAGCGCTTCGCTGAGCGTCATCTCCAGCAGATGCATTGCGGCTTCGTCGTCGGACCTGCCCGTCGGCGGGAACTGATCCAGCCCATCGGCCTCCTCGGGTTTGCGAACGTCGCGTTTAGCCGCCAAGTGGTAGGCACCCTTGGCGCGGATCTTGTTCAGGGCGATGACCAGGAACAGTTTCCACAGGTCTTCGCCGACCGGCACGTCGTAAAGTCCCTGCTGAGCGCCGCGAAAAAAGCTTCCGAAGACCGACTGCACGATCTCATCGGAATCGACTCGCAGGGCCAAGGCCGTCGACGTCTGCGAGCGAGCTAGGGCCAGCAGCCGCTGAGCGTAACGCAGGTAAAGCTGCGTGGCGGCATCCTGTTCCCCCTGCTTCACTCGGCGCAGCAGCGACCGGTCCGACGCTTCAGGGGGCGTCGTCTCGCCAGGCTGCTCGGGTCCGACATCGGCCATCGACTGTGTTCAGCTATCAGAAAGGAGTCGCGTGGAGGCTCGCCGTCCGCCACAAAAATCGTCGGATTCCCAAAATATTTGCGTCGCAAGAGACCGCTATTGCAGCTTTCCGCCGGCAAAGTGTCAAGCGATTGGCGATGGGAGGGATCTCCGCGGCCTCTGCGCGATCTCTGCGTCTCTGCGTTAAAACCAGCATGGCCGAGAGAGGCTGCGGCGGGTTGTCACAGGGGGTGTCCTTGACTAGCATCGGACTTAAAAGCTGGTCTAGCAACAATGCTAACGATTACTTTTGATTGATGATCTCCGATGAAGAAGAACGGTCGACGACGCGGCGGTCTGAAACTAGAAAAGTTGGAGGCCAGGACGGTATTCGCCGCGGTTTCGGGATCGGTGTGGATCGATCTCGATGGCGATTCGCAGTTCAGCGCCGGGGACGAAAACGTTCCGTCGGCGCTGGTGTGGGTCGATGCCAATCGCAATGGCCAAGCCGATGCCGGCGAACCGCAGATGCGGACCGATGTCGACGGTCAGTATGCCTTTACCGGGCTAGCGGTCGGCGATTATGAGATTCGCGTGCAGCCGACCCCCGGGCTCTTTCAGACCAGCCCGTCGCAGTACTTCGCCATGTATCGCGTCGCCAGTTCCAATCTATGGGGACTTGTTAAGATCGATCCCGAGACCGGCAGCGTGACGCAGGGTCCTGCGGCGCCTGGGGTGACGATGCACGGGCTGATCAAAACGATCCACGGCGAGTTTTACGGGACTCGGGCTGACACCGATTCACTCTATCGCATCGATCCTGAGACCGGAGCGCAGCAGCTAATCGGCGCTACGGGCAAACAGCTGGTTGCAGGTCTCGCCTACGACCCGGTCGGAGACAAGCTTTACACGTTGGCTCGCGACACCGATACCGATGCGCCACCTCTTCTGCTGTACGAGATCGATCGGCAGACCGGCGAACTGACGCGCGTGGGAACCGGGGAAGGCATCGCCGGCGTGCGCGCGACCAGCGGCGTGACGTTCGACTGGGTCAATCGCGAAGTCGTTCTTTTCGATAATGCCCTGGACCAGTTCGTGGCTTATGATCTCAACGGCAATGCTCGCGTGTTGTCAAAGTTTTCCAGTGGCGTGGGATTCTACAATCTCGCGTTTGATGGCCACCGCTTTTTGATTTTCGTGTCGAACGATCAATCGGCCTCGCTCTATGAAGTCGATGTCAACCAAGCGACGTTTACGCCGCTGCGCACCTTGGACCAGGCTCCGTGGAGCGAGGTAGGCGACATTCTTGCAGCCGGCGAGCCTCAGCGGGTGCACTTGCCGAGCGACGCGGCCGAGCAAACGGGACTCGACTTTGTAACCAACCGAATGAACATCCCGCACGGCTCGCTCGAGATCGACGGTTCAACTTTTCATCTCACGTCGCCCGACAAAGGGCTCGACATCGCCGCGCCGGCGGACGATGCAGCCCTGCCCTTGCGGTTTTGCGTCGGGGCGCAGGCCAGCGACTTGACGATCCATCAATCGCTCGACGAAGCGAAGCCGATCCAGGTGCAGATGAGCCCGCTGGATGACCGAGTCAGCATCGATGCCGTACCGCAGATCGCCATCGAGATGGGAGCGGGGCGCGACACGCTGGTGCCCACCGGACCGATGGAGCTGCACTTGCGCGAGCTGATTAAAAACTTGGGCAGGCCCGTCCTCAGTCCTGCCTATGTGACCGGACTCGACGTCATCGATCTCAGCGGCAGCGATATCGTGACGCTGGTCGTCGATTACGGCTCGATCGCCAACACCACCGATGCGAAGAAGCTGACCGTGATCGCTTCGGATGAGGATCGCGTCACGTGGACCGAGGCACCTTGGGCTGCGCTCAAGCCGACGGTCGACGGCGACCGGCGACTGCACGAGCTGTCCCTCAGGGATGTGATCTTGGAGCTCGATAATGGGCTCGGCTGGCACAATCCGATCAATGCCGTCGACGTCAACCGCGATGGCAACGTAACGCCGCTCGACGCCCTGCTGGTGGTTAACCTGCTCAATCAAGCCGGCAGCCGCACCCTCACCGCCGCCGACACCACGCTCGCCCAGGCCGAGTATGTCGACAGCAACGGCGACCGCTTCCTCAGCCCCATCGACGCATTGCTAGTGATTAACGAAATCAACAGCCGCACGTGATCGAGAATTCCTCTGCGCTCTCAGCGCTTCCTCTCCGCGTCTCTGCGTTAAAAACGGCCTAAGACGCGGTTTGACACAGCAGCCCGACCGTGCCAAGATCATGGCAGATTCCCCCTGCCCCCGCCTACCAGTCGAGTCGCTGCGATGCTCACCATCGATGGAAAATCGTCGAGTCGTTTCTGTGACGGAATCAGTCGCCGCAATTTTCTGACCATCGGCGGCTTGGGGCTTGGCGGGCTGTCGCTGCCGCAGCTGCTGCGGGCCGAATCGGCTAATGGCATTCGCCACTCGAGCAAGTCGGTGATCATGGTCTATCTGCCTGGTGGCCCGTCGCATCAGGATATGTATGACCTCAAGACGGAAGCTCCGTCGGAGATCCGCGGCGAATTTCAGCCGATCGCGACCAACGTGCCCGGCATTCAAATTTGCGAGCACTTGCCGCGCTTGGCCAAGCTGGCAGACAAGCTGATCTTCATCCGTTCGATGGTCGGAGCCAAAGACCGCCACGAGTCGTTCCAGTGCATGACCGGCCGGCTGAACGAACGCAATCCGCCTGGCGGCTGGCCCGAGTTCGGCTCGGTGATCTCCAGGCTGCAAGGCACGGCCGATCCGACGCTGCATCCCTATGTCAATCTCTCGCCCAAGATGCGGCATACGCCTTACAACTTCGGGCGTTCGAGCTTCCTGGGCTTCGGACATACGCCGTTCAATCCGCTGGGCGACATCAAAGACGACATGGTGCTCAACGGCATCACGACCGATCGCCTGGCCGATCGCAAAACGTTGCTTACCAGCCTCGATGGCTTCCGCCGCTCGGTCGACAGCAGCGGCGCCATCGATGGGCTCGATTCGTTCCAGGAGCGGGCTTTTGACATTCTGACTTCGGGCCGGTTGCTCGGTGCGCTCGATCTCTCCTCGGAGGATTCGAAAGTGCGCGAGCGCTACGGCAAAGGGACCGATAAAGAGCAAGGGGACGCGGCGCCGCGCTTGAACGAACAGTTATTGCTGGCGCGGCGATTGGTCGAAGCGGGCGTGCGCGTGGTGACGCTCAGCTATTCGTTCTGGGACTGGCACGGCCAGAATTTCAAAATTGCCAAACAGAATTTTCCGGACTTCGATCAAGCGCTCAGCGCTCTGATCGAGGACCTCGACATGCGCGGCATGCTCGATGATACGACGGTGATCGCTTGGGGCGAATTCGGCCGCACGCCAAAGATCAACAAAGACAGCGGCCGCGACCACTGGCCCAACGTATCGTGTGCACTGATGGCTGGCGGCGGCATGCGGACCGGCCAAGTCATCGGCGCCACCGATCGCCTCGGCGGCGAAGCGGTCAAAAGGCCGGTGACTTTCCAAGAAGTCTTCTCGACGCTCTATCACAACATGGGCATCAACGCGACGACCACCACCGTCCCCGACCTCACCGGCCGCCCGCACTACCTCGTCGACGACAACGCCCAGCCGCTGGCCGAGGTCATCTAGCTGCTTGGTTCTTCTGTTTTTAACCGCGGAGGCGGGGGGGGGGGCCGGGGGGGGAAGCGCCTGATCGACCAAGAACAAGCCCCCCTCCTCCCGCCCGCGGGCGTATATGGGCACCGCGGGGCCCCAGCAC
>JBQCEI010000365.1:0-2296 GCA_051960375.1 Aureliella sp.
AGTTCCTCGGGCGAGCCGGTGACGCGGCAGAAATTGGCGTAGCAAGCCATGACGTCATCGTCTTTGACCTGCACTTGCACAGGCTGCTGCTGCGGCTGCTGTTGTTGAGCGCGAGCCTGTGGGGCTTGGGTAGCTTCGCTGGGGGCTTCTTGTTCCATGACGTCTTGCTCTTTCGACATTAGTGAAATCTCCTGCGGCTGTCGGGGCAGCCGACGATCCCGCCACTCAGCCAGAGCGGCACACAAATCAAAAACTGGCTCTGCTGGCGAGCGGCTCAACAGCTGAGCCGCTTGGACCGCCATGGAACCATACCATGCACGTTACATCTCAAATCGGAAAGTGCGGGCCAGGAAGCGATAGAATCGCCAACCGATCGACTTCCAACCGACATAGACCTTCGCTTGACCGCGATAACCCGCGCGAAGCGGAACGTCGACATTCTCTAGCGGCACCCGCGCTTGGTACGAGGTGCTCAGCGGACGCATGTGGCCACTGGCATCCATCTCGGTATCCAGCGCTCCGCCGGTCTGCGTCGCCAGGTTTTCCGGCGTGACCTTCATGTCCGATTGCGAGATTTGGCCGATGTAGCCGGTCAAAGTGTTCAGGCGAGCCGAGTCGATCTTCATGTCGACTTCATCGTCTTCATGGACCAGATCGATGTCGGCCTGGTCGACGACCAAGACCGCTTCCATCTTTGCCGGATCTCCGACCAGGCACAGCAAGTCCGACTGCGCAAAGTAGGCTTGGGCGTTCTTGGGCGCAAACGGGTCGCCGCTCCAGGTGGGCAGCTGCTCTTCTTCGTTGGCCCCTTTCTGCTCAGGCTTGCCCGGCGGCTGAATGATCGTGCCGCTGACTGGGCTGCGGACCTGCAGCATTTCGGCCCGCTGATTGGCCTTCTCGAGGAGCGAGCGACGCGATTGCACGACCTCATGGTTGACTTGGATCAAAGCCAGCGCCTGTGGGTCGCCGGCGGACACGGAACCTTCGAGTGTGTCCAGTCGTTTCTCGGCCTCCATCAGGTCGCCTTGGCTTTTCACCTGTTGCAGCCGCACATCGGCGCTATCGAGTTCTGCGATGACTTCGCCCGCTTCCACGTGATCGCCCGGATGCTTGTACCAGTGCACCAAGCGTCCGGGCACCATCGCGAAGACATGCGTCGCATTCTGCGGCTGGATTTCCATCGCACAGTCGACGTGGAAAGGAAGTGGCAGGAAACAGATCGCGCCCAGGAGAGCGGTGGCTCCGATCGCGGTCGCCATCACTCGGTTCTTCTTCATTTTGCTGGCCCTACCCGGAGTCCGGAAAAACTTGAACGTTTGCCATAACGGCTGCGCCACCATGCCGACCAGGCCCGAAATGGCGAACAGCCTGCCCAGCGCTTTGAGCCCGTATGGCTCGAGCACCTGGTTGAGGAAGATGATGATCGAGAAGACGACCACCCAGCGATAGATCACCGCCGCGATGGTATAAGCCGCAAACCAGAAGCGATTGCGCCGCGGCAAGAAGGGATTCTCTTGCAGCTCGAGGCCCAAGCAGTATTGCTGGAACCACCGCTTGAGAATCTCGGTGCTCTTCTGGCGCAGGTTCGGAATTTCCAGGATGTCCATCAGGATGTAGTAACCGTCGAAGCGCAGCAGCGGGTTGCCGTTGAACATGACGGTGCTGACCGAACAGATAAACATCACCGACAAGCACAAGAAATTGACCAGCCCGTCGGTGCTGAACCACCAGATCCAAGTCGCAATCGATGCCAGGATCAACTCGACATACATCCCGGCCGCGCCGATGAAAACGCGATGCCATTTGTTCGGGAGCATCCATGAATCGGACACATTGCAGTAGAGGCACGGCGTGAACACGAGGAACATCAGTCCCATCTCGTGGCACTCGCCGCCGAACTTCTTACAACTCAGCCCGTGGCCGAACTCGTGCAGGATCTTCACGATGGCCATCGTCGCCCCGAGATAGATCCACTTGTCGGCCGCAAAGAACTGTTCGAACGTCGGCAGTTTGGCGCGGAATTCCTCGTATTCCAGCCCGACGAGCATCAGGGCGCTGAGCGCAAAAAGCGCAACGACCATCACGCACAGCGGCGTGAAGAGCCACCAGGTGAACGGAATGAGGAAGTTGAGAATGCGCTCCGGATCGATGCCTCGAAAACGCAGAGCGAAGACGTTGGCCAGCTTGCCGAGCAGCTCGCGTTTTTTGCGCTGATCGCCGCGGCGACGCAACTGGCGACCTTGGCCGGAGGCTTGTGAGATCACCAGCCCGCTGCGGTGCAACATGCCGACGAACT
>JBQCEI010000366.1:0-8124 GCA_051960375.1 Aureliella sp.
CCCATCTGCCTGCCAGCCACGTCGTTCCGCAACAGCGTAGCGTATACTCGCCCGCGTGCGTTGCCCGGTCCGCCCCCGTTTGCTTTGAACCCGCGGACCGGCGGAGCGCGCAGAGTCGCGGCGGCGCTCGCCGCGTCTCCGCGGTAAAAGCCTCCCGGCAGTGAACCAGAACGGATTGATTTCCATGAGCAGACTAACACAAGGTTACCGGCAAATCGGCAAGTCCGGCGCTGCGGCAATGCTATGCTTGACGTGGATGTTGATCGCCGGCTCTCTGGCGGCTTGCCCGGCACTGGCCGACGAACCGGCGGACGGCGCCGACGACGCCAAGAGTGCGAAGGCGGCTGAAAAGGCGGACGACGCGTTGTCGAAAAACGCGCTGGCTGCAGCGGCCGAGCGGGAAATCCAACCCGAGCATCCGGTCGACTCGCCCGAAGGTCGTCAGAACCGCAACAGCGCCCGCGAACTCTCGCGAGCTTTCCGCAATGCGGCTGCTCGAGCTGTTCCCTCGGTCGTCACCGTGAAGGTCCGCACGCGCGAGAAAGAAGCAGCGAGCGTGATCGATATCATCGGCGGAAGCGATGCGAGCTTCGATGGACTCGGATCGGGAGTGATCATTTCCGAGGATGGTTTGATCCTGACCAACCATCACGTGGTCAAAGGGGCCAAGCACATCGAAGTCATGTTGATCGACGGCCGACAATTTACTGCCCACGACGTCAAGTCGGACCCGCGGAGCGATTTGGCGATTTTGAAGATCGACGTTTCTGAAAAGCTGGCCGCTGCTCCGATTGGCGATTCTCGGCAACTGAACGTCGGCGACTGGGTACTGGCGATCGGCAGCCCGTTCAATCTCGATTCGACCGTCAGCGCCGGAATCATCAGCAGCAAGAATCGCCGCTTGGGCGATCTGGTCGCCGGCCGCGTGTTGCAGACCGACGCCGCGGTGAACCCGGGCAACTCGGGCGGAGCGCTGATCGACCTCGATGGACAAGTCATCGGTATCAACACGGCGATCTCGTCCAACTCGGGCACGTTTCAAGGGATTGGATTTGCCATTCCGGTCCATCGCGCTGTGTGGGTGAAGAACGAACTGCTCAAGCATGGCCGCGTGCGGCACGCGCGCATGGGAGCTCAGCTTGGGGCGATCCCACTCGATGTCGCCAGGCACTTGGAACTGCCAGCCAACGCCGGCGCGTACATCGTCAGCACGGTCCCCGACCGTCCGGCGGACAAAGCCGGCTTGCTCTCGGGCGACATCGTCGTCAGCTTCGACCATCAGCGCGTCTCCAATCACGCAGAGCTGGCCGAACTGGTCGCGACCGCACCGATCGATCAGCCGCTGGAGGTGGAGATCTTGCGAGGCGGCGAGACGAAAACGTTGTCCATCACGCTGGAAGCTCGCGATTAGAAGGTTTGGGTTTCCCCTCGCGTTATTAGTAGCCCTGGCCCCTCACCCCCAGCCCCCTCTCCCCCAAGCCGGGCGAGGGAGCGCCAACAAAACAAACAGGTCTTCTCTCCCCTCGCCCCGCTTCGGGGAGAGGGGTCGGGGGTGAGGGGTCTTCGAATCAGCAATTGAAGGTAACGATATGCGTCAACCGAGATGGAATCGATGGATCAGCGGAGCTCTGCGGCGCGCGAAGTTCTCGGCGATCGCTCTAGCGCTGGTCGCCGGCGGCGGAATGCTCGCTGAGCCCGAAGTGGCGCATGGCCAGGTCGGTTTCCGCAATCGCGGCGACGAGCAAGCTCTCGACCAGATCCTGTTGGCCCCGCGGCCGCTGACGCGCCTGCTCCGCGAAGGCAAGCTCGCCATCGACGAGAAACGCTACAGCGACGGCATCGCTGCGCTGGGAGCCCTGCTGCTGGAAGAGCCGCGCGAGGATGTGCCCGAGGATGCGCTCCATCAAGACTTCTTCACCGAGCCCGGCGGCGACGGTTACTACAAAACCAGCGTGCGCGGCGAAGCCTTGCGGTTGCTCGGCTCGATTCCCGAGGAAGGACGCAAGACGCTCGAAATTCAGTATGGCGTTGCCGCCCGTCAAGCGCTGCAAGCTGCGGTCGCCGCTCGCGACATCGACGCGATCGCCGAAGTGACCCGCAAGTACTACCACACCGAAGCCGGCTATGACGCAAGCATCTTGCTCGCGCAGGACAAGCTCATTCGCGGCTTCCCCATCGCGGCGGCCAGTATTCTGCAGCGACTGAGCGAATTTCCCGCTGCGCGAAAACGCTTCGGAGCGCAGCTGATCGGCGAACTGGCGGCCGCTTGGGTCCATGCCGGGCGAATGGATCTGGCTGCGCAAGCCCTCGATCGCGGCGTGAAGCTGTTTGCCGGCACGGCCATCAGGTTGGGTGATCGACAGGTTTCGCTCGACCGCCCGCAAGACTGGAGACAACTGCTGGCCGATGTCTATCCGACGCATTCGCAGGTCGAACAGCCCACGCTCGAGAACTGGCTGATGACCGGTGGCGAGCCGGCGCGCAACGGCACGGCCAGCGCCGGTCTGCCGCTGCCGATGATCAACTGGGATATGACGCTGCACCGCGATCGCGGCGATGAAGAAAACGTTCAAGCGATCGCCGAACGCGAAGCCGGCGCTGGAACGGTGCTTCTACCCAAGCTCGAAGCTCGCATGCTCGGCGACATCGTGCTGGCCAAAACCGCCACGTCCAATATCTTCGCAATCGATCTGGCGACCGGTCTGCGGCTGTGGCCGTTCTATAAGCACTTGGCGCCGGTTGAACTGGCGCCGCGGCCGATGATGCTGGGCATGGATATCGAGGATACGTTTCTCAGCACCGATCTGAAGAATCGCATCTGGGGCAGCTCCGCCTTCGGACAGTTTACGTGCGACGTCAACCAACTTTACTACATCAGCAGCCCGGACGACCAGCAGTTCAATCAGCCGGCGTTTGTCAATCCGTTCTCGCGCGGCCTGAGCATGGTCTCGCATAACTTCATGACCGGCGTCAGCCTGCAAGGCGAGGGCAAGGTCGTCTGGCACATCGGCGGACCCGATGGAGAGAACGAGCCGGCGCTGGCAGGAGCTTACTTCCTCGGGCCTCCGTTGTCGTTCGAAGGCGATCTGTACACGCTGGTTGAAATCAATGGCGAAACGCGGCTTGTCGTGCTCGATGCACGCACTGGCCGTCTTCAGTGGTCGCAGCAATTGACCCAGTCGCCGATGTCGCCGATCGGCCGCGATGCGGCGCGGCATGCTCAAGCACTCTCGCCGTCGATCTCCGATGCGGTTGTCGTCTGCCCGGTGGGCAATGGAGCGATCATCGGCGTCGACCTGCTCACCCGCAGTTTGATGTGGGCCAAGCAGTATCAAGTAGCCAACACCGATCGCAATCAGTTCCAGCCGTTCAACAGCTTCGGCGACAGCATGGAGAGCTACAATCCGCTCGAGGAACGTTGGCAGGAGCCGCAGGTGATCATCCAGAAAGGACAGATCGTCTTCACTCCGGTCGAAACCAATACGATTCTGTGCATCGACTTGCTGACCGGCGTGCCGCGCTGGCAGCAGGCTCGCGGGGCCGCCCGCTACGTCGGAGGCATCCATAACGATCAAATCGTCCTGGTTGCTAACAGCGAAGTTTACGCGCTGAACCTTTCCGACGGACGGCCGAGTTGGGCTGCCGATGTGCCGCTCGGTTCCACACTGCCTTCGTCGGCCAAGCCCGACGAGTCTGACAAGCCATCGCCCAATAAGCCGTCCGCCGATAAGCCGTCGGCCAGCAAGAAGCCGGGCAGCCGGCAAGGCAATGCTACCTCGCGCGAGCGTGAAACCGTCGCCGGCAAGAGCGTGCGCGACGGCCGGTATCTCTACGTGCCCACTTCGGCCAAACGCGTTCTCAAGATCGATCTGGATGAAGGGCGACTGGTCGGCGCTGCAACGGTCGATCAGCCGCTGGGCAACTTGTTCGCTTTCAAAGATCGTTTGATCTCGGTCGGCACGACCAAGATCGCCGCTTACTACACTCGCGACGCGCTGTCGAAAGAAGTCGAGCGTCGCTTGGCCGCCAATCCGAACGATGCCGGCGCGCTCAACGAGCAAGCGCTGATTTACATGGCTGACAAACGCATCAAGGATGCGATCGAGGTGCTCCGCCGCTCGTACGCGATCGATCCGGCGGACGGAGAGACTCGCTATCTGCTGGCCAGCGCGCTACTTTCGGGGCTCGAAGAAGATTTCGACGGCTATATGGCGTTGGCGACCGAGCTCGAACCGATCATCGAATCGCAGCACTTCCGCTTTCTCGTGTTGTTGGCCAAGGGGAACCTCCGCGCCGGCCAAAACGAACTCGCGTTCATGCGTCTGTTGGAATTGATGCGCGAGCGCTTGCGGACCAAGCAGCCCAGTTTGCAGGCTCGCGTGGAAACGATGCCCGTCGCGCCTGGCTACGAAGTCGACATCGACACCTGGATCGCTACGCAACTGGCCGTCGCATTCCAGCGAGCGACCCCCGAGCAGCGGCAGCGCATGCTCAAGGCCGTTCAAGAACGTCTGGAAGCAGCCGGCAAGAGTCATCCGCTGACGCGCGAGATGGAACTGCAGTATCTGGCCTGGCTCGACGCGGCTCATCCGACGCTGCTGTCGATGGCCGAAAACCTGCTGGGCGATGCCGATCAAACCGTAGGCGAAAGACTGATTCAGCCGGTTCTCTACAGCGACAATGCCAAGCTGCGCAAAGAAGCTCGAGCTGCGCTGTCCAAGAATACACTGGCGGACGTTTATTCGGCGACCGCCTACGGCAGTGGCGATCAGTACACCGTCACCAACGATGGCCGCATCGTTCCCGTCCCGCCGCCAGCGACCGTTTCTGCTGCCGACGTCGATTGGCCACGCGGCATGATCGAGGCTCACGTCAGCAAAGACGATAGTCCGATCCGCTATGGTGGTCAGATGCGCGTCAAGCAAACGGGGACTCGCTATGGCCGTCCACCGATCGAAGTCGCGATGTCGAACGACCGCGTGACGGTGCTCAACGAACTGGGCGTACCGATCAGCATTTGCGATTTCGAACGCGGCATGGCCGACGGCGTCGATCACTTCTTGCGCTGTCAGGTCGACGGCGGCTTGATCGTGCTTGAGACGCAGACCGAACTGGCGGCCTTCGACATGTATCGCGGCCGCGAGTCATCGCAGGATGCTTGTTTGTGGCGGTACTCCCTGGCTCGCGTGCCGGCGGGGCCGCGGGCGGCGCACGGCGCACCGATGATGATCAGCCTAACCAGCCCGCTGGGCTTTCAAACGCACTCGCGCGGCAGCAGCTCGCGCGAAGCGATCGTCGGCCCGATCACGCCGGCCGGCGTCGTGATTCAAAAGGAAAGCGACGTGATCATGCTCGGCGCACTGACGGGCAACCAGCTTTGGAGCCGCAGCGGCTACGACGATCGAACGATTCTGGCTAGCCACGGCCTGGAGATCGCGGTGGTGCATCCGTCGGCCGGCAAGATCGATGTGCTCGACTGCCGCGACGGCGGCTTGCTCAGGCAACTCGACTACAGCGACGATTGGACATCGTGGTTCAGCTGCGGAGAAAACGTCGTTCAGTACGCCAAGCGCGATTCGAAGAGCGCGAGCGCCAGCGGCATTCGCACCGACGCCAACAGTGCGACGGCCCTGCGCGTGCTCAACGCGTTCACCGGCGAAGTGGTGCTCGAGAAAGATTTTGAGCCGGCCAGTCGGGCCGACCGCTGTGACGATCGCTACCTGATCGTCGTCGAGCCGGCGGGCAGTGTGTGGTACTGCGATGTCGAGACCGGCAAGGTGGTCGAGCATGCGCTCGAGCCGTTGCCCAAGCTCGACCGCGCCCGCATCCAGCGCTTCGGCGATCGACTGGTCGTGCTGACCAGTCTGTCGACACCGAACCCGCCGGGCGTTCAGGTGATGCCGAGGGCCGACGAACTGACGCTCAACAAGGGGCTCTATCCGGTCAACGGCGCGATCCTAGGCTTGAGCGCCGAGGACGGCGGTTTGCTGTGGGATCGCCCGGGAACGTTGCTCAACTTTACGTTCCCCGAATCCCAGCCGCGGCGATCGCCCTACATGGCTTGTTATCGCATCGTCAGGCAGAGCGGCGGCAGCACGGCGCATCTGGTTCTCGTCGACCTGCGCGATGGAACGCTGGCCTACTTCAATACCAATTTGACCTTGGCCAACAACAGCGGCGAGTTCGGTATGGACATCGATCCCGCGCGGCCCGGCGTCCGCGTCTCGATCGGAAATTACCTGTTGACGCTGACGATGACCGACGAAGACAGGCCACCGCAACCGGTCTGCGACTTCGGAGCCTTGACCCCGGTGCGCCCGAAGGCTTCGAGCAACCCGGATTTCGATTTGTTCAAACCGAATCGGTAGCGCCGTTGCGCGCTTCCGAGGTGTGGCACTGGCTATGCCAGTGTCTTCTGCTTCGAAGTTGAAGGGTCAGAAGGCCGGTAAAGCGTTCCAATGCAAATCCAACTTTGGCCGAGAAATGTTGCTAGACAGCTTGCCATCGCAGCGTTCTTTCGGGATCGAACGCCGTAAACTTCGATAAAGAAGAGCACTGGCATAGCCAGTGCCACACAGGACGAAGCCAATAACGCAAACCCGTAAAACAGTCTTACACGCGTCGGCGAAAAATTTCGCCGACGATGAAGGCTGCTTTGAGCGTGTCGGGGCTGCGGAGCATGCTGATCAGCGGGCTTTCCGCCTGCGGGCGGGCATGGACTTCGATGGCTTGATCGGTCTGGTTCGGTTGTTTGTTGCCCGTCAGCGGCTGCGAAGCCGATGGCAAGTGCGAGAGCTCGTGACCGAACACGTGCTGAACATGCTCGCCCATGCGTTCGTCCGCCATACCGATCGTCTGCGCCAGGGCTGGGCGGGTATCGATCGTGCTCAGCGGATCGGGGCCGGCTTCGCGAAGCGTGCGCGACCGCTGCTCGTCGCGGTCGAGCACTTCGGCCTCGATGATCTCAGCGACCGGCGCCAAGCGGCGACCGCCTGGCGGCTGGCCAAACGGTTGCCCCACGCTCTGGCCGGCTTGAGGTCCGGCAGGACTGGCTGGTGCCGTGCCGGTGCGCGGACGAGGCACGGGCGGTCGGCTGCCGGTCTTTTGCGCCAAACGCTCGGCTGCTTGCTGCAAAAACTTTTCAAGATCGCTCGACATATCGTAGCTCCTTCGAAGGACTGCCCTCCATCATAGCCGGTTTCCACCGCTCCCCTGCGTTCTCCGCCCCCAGCTCCGCGTCCTCTGCGTTAAAAAAATTATCGATGCTGTGACGCGTCGGCCGGCTCATACCGATACCCAACGCCGTGCACGGTGTGAATGATTGCCGGATTCTTGGGATCAACTTCGATGCGTTTGCGAAGCTGCGAGACGTGTTGATCGAGCGTGCGGCTGTTGGGCAGGTAGTCTTGGCCCCAAGCAAAATTCATCAGCTCGTTGCGCTCGACCACTTGTCCGGCGTTCTCGAAGAGCAGCGTCAGGATCTTGATCTCGCGCAGGCTGAGGTCGATTGAGTTGGGGCCGCGCTGAGCCCGCAGTTGTCGTGGATGGACTTCGAGGTCACCCATCACGAACGGCTTGTCGCTCTCGGCGCTGGCTGGATGAGCCGCCAGGCAGCGGCGGGCGACCGCGCGGATGCGGGCCAGCACTTCCTTGACGCTGAACGGTTTGACGATGTAGTCGTCGCCTCCCAGCTCGAGGCCGGCAATCTTGTCGACCTCTTCCCCTTTGGCGGTGAGAAACAGAATCGGCACATGCGGATCGCGAGCCCGAATGCGGCGGCAGAGTTCGTAACCGTTCATGCGCGGCATCATCACATCCAGGCACACGAAGTTCGGGCGATGATGCTGATACATCTCCCAGGCTTGCACGCCGTCGGCCGCCTGCAAACAAGCAAAGCCCTCGCCGCCGAGCACTTCAGCCAGCCCCCGGCGCGTCAGCGAGTCGTCTTCGGCGATCAAGACTAGGAGTTGCATCGTTTGTTCACGCCCATATTGACCAACGCATCTCTGAAAACACTGTTGCGATCTTCTTGTAACCCGACGCGTAAGCGAGGGGAGAGAAGATTTTTATAGGGCGAGCGCGACTCTTTTCTTATCTCCCCCTCGCCCCGCTTCGGGGAGAGGG
>JBQCEI010000367.1:0-3563 GCA_051960375.1 Aureliella sp.
TTCACCGAAGACAAGTCGCTGATCAACCAGCGCGAGATCGGCATGGATGTGAAGAACTTCGAGATCGGCATGAAGCACGCCGTCCGCGAAGACCCCGACATCATCCTCGTCGGTGAGATGCGCGACCAGGAAACGTTTATGACGGCTATCCACGCCGCTGAAACTGGCCACTTGGTGTTCGGTACGATCCACGCTTCGAGCGCTCCGACGACGATCGGCCGTATTCTCGACTTGTTCCCCGAAGAAATGCACGGCGCGATCCGCAGCGCGATCGCCTTCAACATGAAAGGCATCGTCGCGCAAAAACTGCTGCGCTCGATCAAGCCGGGTGTGGGCCGCGTGCCGACGGTCGAGATCATGACCTTCACGCCGATGGTTCAGAAGCTGGTGCTCGAGGGCAAGGATTCGAAGCTACCCGACGCCATCCGCATCGGTGCGGCCGAAGGCATGCAGGACTTCACGATGAGCCTCAAGGACCTGATCGACAAGGAACTGATCGATCGTCCAACCGCCTTCGCCGTGGCCCCGAACAAGGACGCGCTCAAGATGGCCCTCAAGGGCATCGAGGTCAGCCAGCCCGGTATTATCTAACGCGCTCTGTTTTTAACGCAGAGAACGCTGAGGAAGAAGCGCAGAGGACGCGGAGGGGAGCCTTAACCCGATGCGTCCCTCGCTTACGCGTCGGGTTATCAGAGTCACGGATCCTTACCTGCCTAGAACCCTTACTTGCCTAGAACCTTATCTGCATAGAACGCTCAAGCATGGTTTTTAAAAGATCGAAGCCCAAGAGTTCCGCTAAGGCGTCGAGCAGCGGCGAGGTCGTCCTGCCGCCGCTGGAGTTCAAGCCGCCGGTCGGCGACAAGCAACAGCAGCAAGGTCTGCTCTTGGCGTGCCGGCAGATCGAGCAATACCCTCAAGCGGTGATGCTCATCGCCACCGCGCTGCAAAATCGAGCCGATCAGATCCTGATGGACTTTGCAGCTCAAGGGGTGGCGGTGCGCTATCGCGTCGACGGACTGTGGGAGACGATGCCGCCGATGGATCGCCCCACCGGCGACGCTGTGCTGATGATTCTCAAGCGGCTGTGCGGACTCAACCCAGCCGACCGCCGCTCGCGGCAAACGGCCAAGATGCCGATGTCGCTGGGCGGCGACTGGATCCTGGAGTTCCTCTCGCAAGGAACGCAGACCGGCGAGCGCGTGCTGATGCGCATCGAGCCCAAGAAGCCGATCTTGAAAACGCTGTCCGACCTCGGCATGCGCGACAAGATGCAAGAGCAGCTCAAGGCGATGCTCAACGGCGACCGCGGCCTGGCCATCATCAGCGGCCCGCCCGGACAAGGTCTGCCGACGACTTGGCGCATCGCGCTCGAGTCGGCCGACAAGTTCGTGCGCGACTTTCACATCTTCGAAGACAAGAACGTCGCCGAGCCCGAGCTGATCAACGTCACGCAGCATCTCTACGATGCCCAAGCGGGCGAGACGCCGATGACGCTGCTGCCGAGCTTGCTGCTCAAACAGCCCGACGTGCTGGTGCTGCCCGATTTCGTGAACGAAGAGACGGTGGAAACCGTATGTGAAGAGATCGTCAAGGAGAACCGCCACGCGATCACGAAAGTCGTGGCTCCGACGGCGGTCGACGCGCTGATCAAGCTGGCCGTGACCTACAAGAAGGAGGCCAAGAACTTGATGACGCTGGCGATGGGCGTCACCAACCAGCGGCTGCTGCGGCGGCTATGCGACAAGTGCCGTACGCCGTTCCAGCCGACGCCGCAGTTGCTGCAAAAGCTCGGCATCCCGGCCGGCCGCGTACCTGCGCTGTACCAGCCGTTTATTCCGCCGCCCCCCGAGCAGCGCGTCGATGCCAAAGGCAACCCGATCGAGATCGAGATTTGCAAACAGTGCGGTGGCCGAGGTTACTATGGCCGCATCGGCGTGTTCGAGTTCCTGACGGTCAACGACGCCATCCGCGCCGCCGTGCTCAAGCAACCGCAATCCGCTTACGTATCGCAAGTGGCCAAACAGAACGGACATCGCGGCTTGCAAGAGGAAGCGATTCTGACGGTCGCTTTGGGACTGACCAGTTTGCAAGAACTGCAACGCGTCTTTGCGCCGCCGAAGAAATAGACACGCTACTTTTTTAACCGCGGAGGGCGCGGAGAGCGCGGAGTGGCCTCTGCGTTCTCGGCGTCCTCCGCGTCCTCCGCGGTAAAAAAATGAGCATGGGATTGAATCTTGTAGTCGAGGTAGTCCATGGCTGTTGAATCGCTGGGCCAGCGACCTATTTTCGCTAGTGAAGAATCCGAGTATCTGACTCCCAACAGGCCGCCAGTCAGCCGCTTGGCGGTGGCGAGCCTGGTGCTCGGAATCATCAGCGTGCTATCGACCGTCAGCCCCGCTTTGATCGCTTTGCCAATTCTCAGCGTGGCGGTCGGCTTGGCTGCTTACTTGCATATCGCGCGGAGCGAAGCGCTCAGCGGCCGAGCGCTCGCCCTGGTCGGACTGGCGCTCGGGATTGCGTTTGCCACTTGGACGGTGACTTCGGTGCGCCTGCGCGATCAATATCTGTATCAAGTAAGCAGCGAGTTTGCCAAGCATTACCTGGACACGGTGGGCGAAGACAAACTGCTCGAAGCCTTCGAGCTGATGCAGCCGGAAGCCGCGCGGCAAGTCTCAGGCACCTCGCTCGAAGAGCACTACAAGCAACTGCCACCGGCCGAGCAAGACGCGCTGGCGATGTTCCGAAAGGATTCGAAGACGCAAAAGATCGTCGCCCGCGGCCCGGGAGCCGACTGGCAGCTGAAAAGCGGCGTGGCGGTCGACCCGGTATTCTCCGGCAGCCGCCGCATCCATGTGCTGATGGTCGACGCTTCGCAGTCGCCCGGCATCGAGGTCGAAGTAACGCTCGCCCGCGAACAACGCCCGCAAGAAGACGCCGGCCCGAGCGCGGCGTCATGGTATGTGGTGGGGATGGAGTGAAGACAGGCGTCAGGCGTCAGGCCTCAGGCGTCAGGCGTCAGGCCTCAGGCCTCAGGCCTCAGGCCTCAGGCTAAAGGGTAAAGGCTAAAGGGTAAAGGCTAAAGGGTACGGGATGAGCGCAGAGAGCGGATGAGGCCGGCTAGGACTTTTGTCAATTCATCCGCGGAGCGTGAAAGCTCATTGTGTGCTTGTGGGGTGAGGTAGCCAAGTCGAAAACTCAGACTGACTTGGTACTTCGTTTCGGCAGCTGAACCCAGCGCGATGTCGAGAAATCGAACGTAGTCGGCTTGCGCCGGGCGAGTACTGCCTTCAACAATATTGGATGGAATCGACACGGCAGCTCTACGAAGCTGCGACGTCAAACCGAATTGTTCTTCGCGAGGAAATCCTTTCGTGTGTTGATAAACAAGCAATACGAACCGGTCTGCCAGCTCAAACGCCCGCAGCTTCGTATGATCCCGCATTTCCCCTCCCTTACCCTTTAGCAGCCGTTGGATTCTCCGACCGGCGCACGGTAGCGTTCCGTTTCTCGAACGCAACCGCGCGCCCACAGCCGACAGATTGTTCACGAAGCGGCACTGGCCT
>JBQCEI010000368.1:0-4512 GCA_051960375.1 Aureliella sp.
CGCTAAAGGTCGGCAATCGTATGTGGTACATCACGCCGTGATGTGATCGCACCCGGCAAGCCGGCCAACTGTGCCCGTCTAGCTCTACGTCTTTTTCTTCTTTCTCATCAGCCGCTTCGCGGCTTTAAGAGGAAAGCGGTGCGCGCAGAGCGGCTTGCCGGGTGCTGACGGCAAGGGACTGCCGTCCCACGGTTAGCCCACGAGCCGCTTCCGCTGCCGATAACGTGGCCGGCCTGTCGGATCGGTGCAGCTTGAGCCGCTCCTTCTTCGATCGCTCCTTGTCCGCTAGAATTCGACGTCGATAGGCTCGAAAAAGAGCAGGGGTGGGGCGACTGAGCGAAACACGTTTTGAAAGCGCAGCGATGAGCACCAAGGTTACGATCATTGGGATAGGCGACGACGGTTTGGAAGGGCTGACGCGCCAAGCTCGCGAACTGGTGGCCGGCGCTGGCACGCTGGTTGGGCCGGCGGGATTGCTGGGTAAGATCGCCCGAGCCGAACAAGAACAGATCGCCCTGTCGGCCGATCTGGAGCAAGCGGCCAAGGCGATCGACTCGGCCAAGCGCGAGCCGGTCGTGATGCTCGCCAGCGGCGATCCACTCTTTTATGGAACCGCGCGCTACTTGTGCGATCGGCTGGGCAAGGATCGCTTCGAAGTCCTGCCGCACGTCAGCAGCATGCAGTTGGCTTTCGCCCGCGTCAAAGAGAGCTGGGACGAGGCTTACCTGACCAACCTGGCCACTCAGTCGCTCGAGCGCGTCGTCGAGCGCGTCCGCAGCGCCGAAAAGGTCGGCGTCTTCACAACCGAAGAAAGCCCGCCGAAAGCCTTGGCTCGGGCGATGCAAGACAAGGGGCTCGATTACTTCACCTTCTACGTCTGCGAGAACCTCGGCTCGCGCGATGAGCGAGTTACCCGCGGCAAGGCGAGTCAAATCGCTACGCAGGATTTCTCGCCGCTGAACGTC
Source organism: Aureliella sp. (assembly GCA_051960375.1). Taxonomy (GTDB): domain Bacteria; phylum Planctomycetota; class Planctomycetia; order Pirellulales; family Pirellulaceae; genus Aureliella. Next base: position 966 of record JBQCEI010000368.1, read on the forward strand.
GTCGTGCTGGTGCGCGACGCCAACGTGCCCGACCGCCCGGCCGACATGATCGGCAAGCGGCTCTTCGGAAACCCCGACGAGATGTTCCTGCAGAGCCGGCCCAAGCGCGGCTTGCTCACGCCGTCGGAAGTCCGCGCGATCGCCCTGGCCGAAATGGATCTGGGGCCGACCAGCATCGTCTGGGATGTCGGCGCCGGCAGCGGCTCGGTGGCGATCGAAGCGGCCCGCATCGCCTCAGGGGGCCAAGTTTACGCCATCGAAATGGACCCCGAGGACTACAACCTGCTTATTGAAAATTCCCGCCGCTTCGGCACTTCGAATCTCCGGCCCGTTCTCGGAGAAGCTCCGGGGGCGTGGGCCGACTTGCCCGATCCGGATGCTATGTTTATCGGAGGCACTGGCCGCGCGGTCACGCAATTGATCGAAGTCGGCTGGCCACGGCTGCGCCATGGGGGGCGGCTGGTCATTAATATTGCGAGCATGGAAAACTTGGTAATGGCGCAGCGGTTGCTTCAGAGCATGTCGGTCGAGGTCCACATACTCATGATCAACCTGGCGCGAAGCACCCAGCAATTGGACGAGCTGCGTCTGGACGCTGCCAATCCGTCGTTCTTGCTCATGGCCCGCAGGCCCTGACAGACTGTTGATCAGCCGCCGGGCGTTAGCCCGCGGTTTTCCGAAGGAAACCGGGCGCCACCGCGCGCGTGATTCGGCTGATTAATACACAGGCTGCTCTCGCTTGCATCGCACCACAGGCACAATTTCAGCATGAATTTGCAGGACTTTTTGCAGCATCATCATCTCGCCCGCAACCCGTTTGCCGAAGAAGATGCGCAGACCGATGCCGTGTTCAAACAACATTGCATCGACAGCACTTTTCACCCGGCGTGGGATAAAGTCTTCGGCAGCCCGGCCGATCCGTCGACGTCGATCGTCTTCGGCCCCAAGGGCTCGGGCAAAACGGCCATGCGGCTGCAGCTGGACAAACATATTCGCCTGCACAATCGCGAGCGCCCCGAAGATCGCGTCTTCGTGATCCATTATGACGATTTCAACGGTTCGATCGGTCATATGCAGTCGCGCATGGGCAGCTGGTCTTCGCGCAAACCCGAAAAGGTCCTGCAACAGTTCGGCATCCAGGACCACATGGATGCGATCCTGATCCAAGGCGTAACCGCGCTGGTCGATCAAATCCTTCAAACCGGCAACAGCGCACAAAACCTCGACGCCGCGGTGCGTCAGGACGCGGTCGATCGACTCGACGCCAACCAGCGGCGCGACTTGTTGCTGCTGGCCACTGCGTACGATCAATCGACCCTCGGCAGCACCACCGCACGCTGGGAACAACTGCGCAGCCGCTTGCACATTGCGGCTTGGCCCGCTTCGATCGATTGGGTTCTCGCCTGGCTCGGTTCGATCGTCGCGGCCATCGTCTGCGGCGTCCTGTTTTATCGAGGCTACTTGAACTTGCTGTGGGCGATTATCGCTTTCGTCGTGGTGGCTCTGCTGGTCAGCGGCAGATACTTGTGGCGGCTGACGCGCTGTTATCATCGCGCTCGGCTGATGGCGAAAAACTGTCGCGTGCGTCGGATCAGCATCGGCGAGCAAGCGCGGTTGCTGCTGAAGCAACCTTGGTCGGTATGGGCATCCGAGCCGATGCCGCTCGATCGCGTCTCGGCCACCCGCTATGAACTGCTAGAAAAATTCCAGCACATCCTGCGGACGCTCGGCTTTCCGGGCATCTTGGTTTTGGTCGACCGCGTCGACGAACCGCAGCTCGTCAACGGTCAGCCCGAGCGGATGCGGCTGCTGATCTGGCCGCTGCTGGACAACAAACTGCTCAAGCATCCCGGCGTCGGCTTCAAGCTGCTGTTGCCGCAAGAGCTGCAGTACTTCGTCGACCGCGAATCGCGCGAGTTCCACGAGCGGGCTCGCTTGGACAAACAGAACGTCATCTCGGGATTCGACTGGACGGGCGAAGCGCTGTACGACCTGACGTGCGCGCGGATGAAGGCCTGCGCCGAAACCGGTTTCACTCCCAAGCCGACCGATCTGTTCGATCCGGCGATCGACGATGCGCGCTTGATCGCCGCCATGCGCGACATGCGCGTGCCGCGGAATCTCTTCCGCTTCCTGTACCGAGTCGTTTCCGAGCATTGCAAGAAGCACACGGTCAGCGACCCGCAGTACCGCATCGGCGTTTCGACCTTCGAATCGGTCTTCGCCGTCAGCCTGGAGGAGTTCCGCCGCGAGAGCACGACGGCTTAACGTCCGTGTGAAGTCGGCGAAAGCAAGGCCGGCAAAAACTCCGATTGACTTGGATTGCCGGCCCGTCAAAATTGGGGCATCAGCCTCGAGAACATCACGCGCGCGCGCCTTGCTCCCGGTCACGCCTCCCATCCCTCCTTGGGCACAGAATTCGCCGATGGCTTCCCAACTCCTGCCGCCTCTCAGTGACACGCATCCCTTCATGCAGTTCCGCCGCTTGCTGTTTTTGCGAGGGCCGAACATCTGGTCACGGCGCCAATGCATGGAAGCCTGGGTCGACCTGGGCGAGTTCAACCACTGGCCCAGCGATCGAATCCCGGGCTTCAACGAACGCTACAAGGCCTGGCTCCCCACGGTGATCGAGCACCGCTGCAGCGTCGGTGAGCGCGGCGGCTTCTTTTCGCGGTTGGACGATGGAACCTATCTTGCCCACATTCTCGAGCATACCACGCTCGAACTGCAGACCTTGGCTGGCTGCGAAGTCGGGTTCGGCCGGGCCCGCGAGATGAGCGAAGAGGGAGTGTACAAAGTCGCCATTCGCTACGAGGAAGAAAGCGTCGGAGTGGCCTGCTTGCATACAGCCCGCGAGCTGTTGAAGGCCTGCATCTACGATCTGCCGTTCAATGTGCCGGGCGAGATCGCTCGCCTGCGCGACATGGCCGATCGCCGCTGCTTGGGACCGAGCACCAAAGCGATTCTGGCGGCCGCTCAAGACCGCAACATTCCGTATCGGCGGTTGAACACCGGTTCGCTGGTCGTGCTAGGCCAGGGCCATAAACAGCGCCGCATCTGGACTGCCGAGACCGATCGCACCAGCGCAATCGGCGAATCGATCGCTCAAGACAAACAGCTGACCAAGCGCTTGCTGCACGCGATCGGCGTGCCGACCCCTGGCGGCCGCAGCGTTTCCTGCCCCGATGATGCCGTAGCGGCAGCGGCGGAAATTGCTTCGCCGGTCGTGGTCAAACCGATCGATGGGAATCATGGCCGAGGTGTGGTGCCGAACTTGACGCAGCCAGAGGATATTCGCCGCGCTTACGATGTGGCGGCCTGCGAAGGGAGCGGAGTCATCGTCGAGCGCTTCGTGCCGGGCAACGAACATCGCTTGTTGGTCGTCGGCAACCGCATGGTCGCGGCCGCAGCCGGCACGCCCGTTACGGTTACGGCCGATGGTATCCACACGGTGCTGGACTTGATCAATCTGGTCGTCAACGCCGACCCGCGCCGCGGCGAGGACGAATCGCAGCCCCTTTCGCCGATCGAGATTACCGACGGGCTG
>JBQCEI010000369.1:0-2983 GCA_051960375.1 Aureliella sp.
TCGGAGGCGCGAGAAACGATGTCTGCTCTGTTTCTATTTCGTCGGTTGTGGCTGGGAGGCCGGTGGTCGTGCCCAGCGGCCCTGCCCTTCTCTTTCTGGACCATCGCTTGCTGTGGGCTGTGCCTGCTCAATGCGGCAGTCGTTGCCATCGCAGCTGACGTTGGTTCCAATTCCACCGCGGAGCCCCAGTCGAGCGCCTCACAGTACGTGACGCGGGCATTGCAAGCCGAAGCCGAGGGAAACTTGGTCGAGCGCGATCGCTTGCTCGCCCTTGCGGCCAAGACCGACGCTCGTTGCGAGGCGGCTCAGTGGCAACTGGGGTACTTGCGGGTGGCAGGTCGGTGGCAATCGATCGAAGACTGCCTCGCTACCACCGACGGCGGTACCTCTCTGGATGCATATGAAGCCCGGCGCTTGATCGCCTTGGACAACTCAGCCAGTCAGTGGGAACTGGCGCTCTGGTGTACGCAGAACCGACATCCCGATCAGGCGCGGGCTCATGCGCGGCGCACGATCGAACTCGAACCCAATCATGTCGCTGCGCGGCGCTTGCTCGGTTTTCGCTATGTCGATGGCCAGTGGATCTCGGCCGCTGAGTGGAACCAATTCGAACGCCGCACTGCCGATGTGCAGCGCGGCTTGGAAAAGTACGGCGAGCAGCTGATTGAAATCGCTCGCGGGTTTCGAGCGCATAAGGCGGAAGCTCGCGGCAGTGCCCGCGACCAGCTAATGGAGATCTCCGATCCGATTGCCATTGCGCCGGTAGAAGGCATCGTTGGCTCGGCCGATACCGAAGCCGCGCAGGCTGCGCTGCGGTGGCTGGCGCGGATCCCCGATCCGGAAGCTTCCAGATCGATGGTGCGCTTTGCCATGTTCTATCCCGGGCTCAAGACCCGCCAGCTGGCTACCAGCCAACTCCGCGAGCGACCCTATCATGACTATGTGCCCGAACTGCTGCAGATGCTCTCCTCGCCGGTCGCATCGATGTCGCTGCCGGTGGTCGATCGCAACGGAACGCTGCGCGGTTTTCGTCAAGCGTTTGCTCAAGAACGCCAAGGGCAAACCGAAGTGTTCGTGCTCGATACTCGCATGAACTATTCGGCCACCGGGCCGCGCAATTCGGTGCGGCTGCAGAGCCAGGACTCGGCTCCTCGCGATTTGATGAGCCAGCTTGAGGCGATCGAGCGTGCGGGACAGCGGGTGAATGAGAACGCCACAGCCCTGCGCGCGAACAACCAGCGGATCTTGGTTCGCAACCAGCGAATCGCTGAAGTTCTCTCCGACGTCACCAATCGCGAATTCAGCGGCTCGCCCAACGAGCTCTGGGCGTGGTGGGACGAAGTCAATGAAACCGAATATCAAGCGATGAAGCTCTCCAACGTGCGCTATGCATCGACCGAACTGGCCACTCGCAACTACACCGAACTGGCCTCTGCGGCGATCGGCAGTACGCGAGTCAGCCACGAATGCTTCGCTCGCGGTACGCCGGTCATCACGCGGCGAGGTCCTCGGCCGATTGAATCCCTTCGCGTTGGCGACTTGGTTCTCTCGCGCGACGTCCCGACCGGTGAACTGAGCTGGAAGCCGGTCGTGCGCACGACCACGCGTCCGCCGCGCCCGATCTACGAGATCACGCTCGACGATGAATCGCTGCAGTGCACCGGCGGCCATCTCTTCTGGGTCTCGGGCCAGGGATGGACCAAGGCCAGCCAGCTCAAAGGAGGCGATGTGCTGCACGGCGCGGCTAGCCCCGCGGTCGTCATGAAGATCGTGCAGCGAGCCGACGAGCCGACTTACAACCTGGCCGTCGAAGCGACGCAGACTTACTTCGTTGGCAAACAGATGGTGCTGAGCCACGACGTGACCGACCGCGTCCCGACCTACATCAAAGTGCCAGGTCTCGCACCTGTCGCTGCGCAGTAGACATCCACTCCGCGATTGGTGTGGCACTGGCTATGCCAGTGTCTTCTATCTCGAAGTATGTAGGTTTAAACCGCCAGCTAGCCATCCAATGGCAAACTGCTGTGGTGGGCCGCTGTCAATTGAAGATGTTGCCGTTAGGTCGCTCAAAGGGGGGCGGCTACTGCAAACTTCGAATAAGAAGACACTGGCATAGCCAGTGCCACCCGGCCGTGTCCTCCGCGGTAAAATTCTTCACCGCGGAGGCGCGGAGAGCGCGGAGAGTATTTAGAATTGCCACCCATGCGGATCGACCGCACTGAAAAAGCACTGCACCGAACCAAGATCGATGGGTGGAACTCTGGCATGAAGATGCGCATTACGCTGTTGGCCCTGTGGTTGTGCCTGGGCTGCATTTCGCTGGCTGCGGCTGAAGAGAACGGCAAGAAGAAACTGGTGATCGTGGCGGGCAAGCCTTCGCACCCGCCGCGGATGCACGAATTCAACGCGGGCTCCAAGCTGCTGGCCGCGTGCCTCGAAGATGTCGACTCGATCAGCCCGCACGTCGTCACCGGCGGCTGGCCGAAGGACGAATCGATCTTCGAAAACGCCGACGCAGTCATCTTTTACATGGACGGCGGCAAGGGGCACGAAGTCGTCCAGGAAGACGGTCGACGCCTCAAGCTGGTCGACCAGTTGGCCAAGCGCGGCGTCGGCCTCGGCTTCATGCACTACGGCGTCGAAGTCGTCCCCGAGCAAGCCGGCAAAGAATTCAAGCGCTGGATCGCCGGCTACTATGAGAACATGTTCTCATGCAATCCGATCTGGGAACCGATGTTCAGCGACTTTCCTGAGCACGCGATCACACGCGGCGTGAAGCCATTCACGATCAAGGACGAATGGTATTTTAATATGCGGTTCATCAATGACGTGCCGGGCAACCAACCGGCGACGCTTGAAGAGATCAAGTTCACGCCTATCCTGGTGGCCGTTCCGAGCGACGCGGTTCGCAACGGTCCGTACGTCTATCCCAAAGGTCCGTACGCGCACATCCAAGCCAACTCGGGACGCGCCGAAGCGATGA
>JBQCEI010000370.1:0-14874 GCA_051960375.1 Aureliella sp.
CGACGGAAAAGGTTTGCAACATAGTCCGCATCGGAGAGCGGCCCGGCTCATGAACGCCATAAACTTCGAAAAAAGAGCCACTGGCATAGCCAGTGCCACACAAAAAAGCCCGAACGCGCAACTTCAAAACTTACGCGTCGGGTTAGATGGAGGTCCTGGACAGTGTAGGGCTTGCAAGTGTCAGCGCATAAAGCTCAGGCCGGGCTGCGCGGCCACTTGGTTGCCCACCGCCTCTTGAATGTAGAACTCGGCCCAGACCGGTTGGTGATCGGAGATGCGATGGGCTTCCTCTTGCGAGATCGCATAGAGATCCTGAAGATCGAGGGCGCCGCTGCGGCCGGTGAACTCGCGCGTGGTGACGCGGTTGATCAGGATGTTGTCGTTGGTCTTAGATCGTGTGTAGTTGGTCGGAATGCCGACGATGGCCGGAATCAAATTCGGCACTTGGCCCAGAGTCCGGAAGCGCGTGGGGTCAGCATTCAGATCGCCCAGCAACATCACGTCGTCTTCGGGGTATTCCCCGTTGCCGACGTTGTAAAAGAAGTCGGCAACGTTGACGTACACCCTGGCAAGCGTATCGAGTTCGGTATCGATCTCGTCGGGATCGGTATGCATGTTGATCAGCACGAAAGTGAACGGCTGCGCGGTGTTGCTGAGCGTTGCAAAGCGGCCGACGAAGGGCTCGCGGTGCAGCAAGTCCTCCTCGTCGCGCATGACGAAGCAGGCGTCGGATCGCGTCATGACGCGCGATGTATCGAAGACGTAGGCATATTGTTCGGTGTAGCGCGCCGTGCGGCCGATCGGCGGGCTGATCGTGTAGCTATAGCGCGCACCGTTTGCGTTGACGTACTGCAGCAAGGCCGGCAGCGTGTTAGGGTCGCTGCTGGTGACCTCTTGCAAAGCGATGACGTCGAAACGGCGAATGATGTCGGCGTAATGTTCCATGACCCAGCGATCGGCCAGTTTGGTCGGTCCAAGCCGCTGCATGTTGAACGAACCGACGATCAGCGTCGAAGCAGAGCGCTGAGGCATGCTGACCCGCGCGGTCGCTCCGGTGGCTCCGGTGGCTGTGCCGTTGGAAGTCGATACCGGCAAGCCGGGAATCTGCGCGCCGTGTTCGGCCGCATGTTGAGCGATGTGGTCGAGCTCTTGTTCGACTTGATCGGGGCTGCAGCCCAGGTAACCGCCCAGGCTGACCAGGGCGGTGACCAGTAACGGATAGAACGGTACCCGACGCATCCCGTTGCCTCCTTGCAGCGAGTCGAATAAGACGCCGATGATCGCGAATGTGCTGTAGTTTTTACGTTTGGAACGCGAACGTCGTGCTCGCATGGTGCATCGTGCTCAGCCGCTGGGTGTTCATCCACTCGGTCGTGATCGATCGAGCGATGCGGTGGCGAGTCGCTTCAGTCGCGGGCCGCCTTGCCGGGCAGCTGCTGCGAGCGCCTCGTGCGCCGCAGCCGATGTAGCGCCGATTTGTCCCAGTGCACGAGCGGCTTCCTCGCGCACGCTTTCTTCCGTCCTCGCCGAAAGCGCTTCTGTCAGAAACGGTTCCGTCCAACTGGCCTCGAGCCCCGAACGAGCCACGAGCTTGCAAGCCCAATTGGCGACTAGCTCGTCCGGATGCTTGATCAGCGGAGCAATCGTCGCCAGAGCTTCGGCGTGCGGCTCGCCGCAGTTCTCCAGCGCCTCGCTGGCCCACTGAGCTTGTTCCTCGCTGCCGGTGAGCGCATGCAGCACCGAACCTATCTGAGCCAACGTTGCCGTCGGCTCGTTCGCCATGCGCTGCAGTTGTTCAACCGGTAGCGTTTCGATTTTTCTTTTTCCTCACGCCGAACTTGAAACTGCGTTTTTCATGTAACCCGACGCGTAAGCGAGGGACGAACCTGCCAAAAAGCTGTGCGAGCGTCGTCCGTCGCTGCTGCGACAGAACTCGGCGACGACCGGCAAAACCGTCTTCGCTTAGCCGAAAGCAGGCGAAGCTTTCTAGCGGGTCCGTCCCTCGCTTACGCGTCGGGTTGCAACAACGAACGCAACCTCGAAACCCAAGCGTCGCGTTACCGAAAGCGCGCACCATCAGCCGCGAGGGGATCAGTAGATGATTTGGCCAGTGCCCGCAAGATCATTTCTTCGGCACATCGTCGATGTGCTTGAGCGTTGCTTCCGTTGCGGGCAGCGGCGAGGGTGCTGGACCGGTTGATGCGGCGGGAGTTGGAGTGGCCGCTGCGGCAGGGGTGGCTGCCGGGGCAGGTGCAGTGGCCGCGGGCGATGGTTTGGCTGCCGGCGCTGTGGGTGCGGCGGCTGCTGGAGTCGGGCTCGCCTGGGCAGGCGTGGCGGCTGGCGCTGGGGCTGGCTTCGCATTGGCCGGCGCGTTGGCCGAAGCTGGGGCGACGCTCGAGCCTGTGGCGGCGCCGCCTTCGGTGCTCGCCGTTTCCGTCTTCGACTCTTTCTTGCCCAGCGGTGTGAAGACCTGCGAGCGCTTGTAGTCGACCAGGGCCTCGGGCTCGTCGGCCTCGTGATCGATGATCTTGGTCATCCGCTTGCCGAGCACGCGACTGCCGGCGAACCGGGTCCCTTCATAGATGGTTCCGTTTTGCAGCGGGCCCACGCCGAGCATCCACGTGTCTCGGGCGGTGCTGGTCGAACGGGCGATGCCCGACTGCCATACGGGCTGGAGCGTCTGGCGCTCGTACGCAAACAGAGCGATCTTGGCGGCGCCCGACTTGGCTTCCTTCTTGGCTAGCGACAGCTCGGGGATCAGTGGGATGGGCGGCGCGCCGCTGATCGTGCTGGCCGCGGTCGACAGCGAATTGCTGGCCGGAATGCCGTAAGTGACGCTGTGGGCGTCGAAACCGAGCGCGCCCATGCGGGCTTCGACGATCACCTCTGCCTCTTCCTTTTTCTCGCACAGAAATACGCCCGCTGCGAGCATCTGTTGCCGCAAACTGCTGGTGACGTATTCGCTATGCACCAGAAGAGCCTGGGGCGTGAGGGCCTGCTTGGGCAGGTAGGAGTTGTCCAGGAACACTCGGTGCCCGCTCAGCGGCCGAAAGTCGATCTTGGAAACGGTGGCATCGACCGCGTCGCTGACCAGCAATTGCTCGGTTGCGGTAAAGCTCTTGGTGGTCCCGCAGCCGGCGAAACTGATCGCCACGGCAAGCGCCAGCCAGGCAGCAGGCGACGCAGCCGGTATGCTGCTAAGAGCATACTGCCGTGCCAGCAGCCGAGTTATTGCCTTGCAAACCGCGGTCATGGGGGCTTGGATGGTAGGTGGGAGTTCCGGAGGGTGGGGCTTGGGGAAATGGTTGCCAACTGGGCATGTACCAAATTGCCCAAGCTGTTGAAAGGGCATTCCGGTCCATGATCCAGGCCAGGGGATTTTTTAACGCAGAGGCGCGGAGAGAAAGAGCGCAGAGGGCGCTGAGAAGGCAAAAGGACGGGGAGGCTCCCCGTCCTTTGCGATGAAAATCAAATGCTAGGCGATTAGTAGCGCGACCACTCGACGCCCATCATGATGCAGGCGACCAGCATGAAGATCGCCGAGCAGATCAGCATCACGGTGTAGACCGAATACGGCTGTTTGGGTACCGGATTGGCGTTGCTCATGTTGTTTCCTCCCAATCCTGTGCTTTATTGAGCCGATGGACGCTTGACGTAGATTTCGTTGAGCCGCGAATCGACGCGGTCGCCCTGACGGATCAACCCTTTGCTGTACTGAGGCAGCACTTCGCCGACCGATTTGTCGTCTTCGCTGCGGGTGATCTTGATGCGGCCGACGTACTGGCCGCCGCGGTAGACGTCGAGCGTGTGGCCGGGGCGGACGCCATCGTCTCGGCCCAGGGTCGTTTCAACCAAGTTGTTCGAAACCGCGCTGACCAGGCCGTTGACTGCCGGCGGTCCGTCGAGCTTCGTCTCCGGGCTGATGTCGAGAATAGCCAGTTTTTCCTTGGCGGCCGTGTTTTCGTCAGCGAGTTCGTGGTTGATGTCTTCGAGCGTCTTTTTCTCACCCTGCAGACGCATGTACTGGTCGAACGTCTGAACGAACTTCTGATACTGAGCGTTGCGATCTTCGCGGGCTTGAACCAGCGACTGACGCAGCTGATCGTTTTCCTTGGTGCGAGTGGCCAGTTCCTGCTGAGTCAGTTGCTCGGTGCTGATCAGCGTGGTCAGCTGGCTTTGCTGTTCGGTCAGCTGCTTTTCCTTCTCGGCCACTTCGTTGGTCAGCGTTTCGAGCTGAGTTTGGAGCGATGAAAGAGCCGCGCGTCGAGCCAACTGCTCGGTCGCCATGGCATCTTTTTGCTTGTCGACCAGCTCGAGCAATTCGCGCGACTTGGCTTGCTCGCGAGCCAACTGCACTTTGAGACCCGTGTTCTTGTCCTCGACCATGTCACGGTAATTGATGTGTGACGCGTTCACCGCGATTGCAAGCGTGAAAAAAATCACGCTTAGGACAAACACCATGCCGGTGAAAACTTTTCCCAGAAGTGTCATGCCTGATCACCTTACACGGTCAATATGAGGAACGTTCTCGAACGCTTTTCGGTAGCCTGTACCGCACTGCAGCCCCGCTCCCCGAAAGAAAACGTACGCAGCTGCGTGATTCGAAATGTCGCGCCGTCGAACCACTGGCTCGACCGGGAGAGTCACCAACAGGTGCTTCAGTTCGCTCGCGCGGTGTGCTGTTGATGAGATTCTAGGCCGGACAAACGAAGAGGCAAAATGCTCTCTGCAATATAATTCAGCCGTTTCGCAAATGTCAACGAACTCTAGCTGGAATGCCTATTTTCGCGCCCCTGCCTGGCTCGCTTCGGCTGCAGATGAGGCAAAGGCACTTCTTGTCTCCCCCTCGCCCTGCTTCGGGGAGGCGAGGCCGGGGGGGCGGAGCGGAGATACATTGAGGCTTGGCGGACCGACGATGGTTTCGCAGGCCGCAACGGCAAGGTTCGTCCCTCGCTTACCGGCCTGTTGATTTCATCAGCCGGCACGCGGTAGCGTCCGGTTTCTTCCCGCAAACCGCGGGCTACCGCCCTGCGGCTGATGCAGCGACAGCCTTCTGCTAAGCCGGAAATCGCTGGACGCGGTGGTTCAATGTGTCGAGCACGTGCGTCGCGCCGTGGCTGTCGATCGCCAGCGCCCAAGGGCTTGAGAACTCGCCCGGCTGGTTGCCCGGCCTTCCCCAGATCTCGAGCGACTCGCCCTCGACCGAGAATCGCTGGACGCGGTGATTGCCGTACTCGGCCACCAGCAGCGTGCCGTCGCGGTCGAAGCCAATCCCGTATGGATACTGCAGCTGGCCGGGTTGGCTGCCCGCGGTGCCAAAATGTCGGATCAGCTCGGGCTCTGGGCCGTCGAGCCGGAAGGTCAGGATGCGATGGTTGCAGGCGTCGGCAATCCAGAGCAGTCCTTGGTCGTCGACGAGCAAGCCCTGCGGCCGCGCGAACGACTCAAGATCGCTTCCCTGCCTCCCCCAGCGACGGAGGAACTGGCCGCTTGCGTCGAATTCCTGGATTTGATCGATCTGGCCGTACTGGCCGGCCAGCACGTGGCCGCGGCGATCCTGGACGACGTCGGTCACGAAATGGAACTGCGAGGGCTCGTTGCCGAACTCGCCACCGATGGTGCGCTCGTTTTGGAGTTCGCCGTCCGGGCTATAGAACAGGACTCGAAAAGAGTGCGTGTCGGCTACCAGCAACGAACCGTCCTGGGCGATTCCCAAGCCGGTCGGTCGGCCGTTGCGGATTTCGGGCGTTCGCCAGCCGCGGAGATAATGTCCGTCGCGATCGAAAATCTGGATGCGGCCGGTCATGTCGACGAGGTAGATCTGGTCGCTGGCATCGATCGCCATGGCTCGCGGCTTCATGAGCCGTCCGGCCGACAAACCTTTCTTGCCCCAGATCAGATCGGGTTGGCGGGTGTTGCCGCTTTGGGCCGTACAGCCCGCGGTGACGCTCAGCAAACTCACAGCGCCGCCAGCGCATCCGGCCGCGCACCGCGCGATCGCCGCCCGTCGCAAGAGAGGCTCTGCGGTCGCTCGACCACTGGCGCCTGACGCTTGGGGGGCGCTGGGTGCAGCCGTGCCTTTGGGTGATTTCGAAAGTCGCCGCCCCATCGTTGGACTCCGCATGTACTCCACGTTGATAAGGCATTATAGTGAAAAGCTTACCGTCAACGGGCAGGCGCACCGATTTCCTGATTCTCGAGGAACAAGCGGCGCCTGGCCGCGATGGAGCTTTGATGCACTGCACGCCAGCGTGACAGTTCGAGCCGCCCACCGAAGGAAGTCAGCAGTTCATTCATGGTCCGTATCCTGGATTGGAAACGCAGCGAAGACACTCGCGACGTCGTGCATGTGGTCGTGCAAGCCCTGGTCGAAGGCCGATTGGCTCTTGTCCCTCTGGAAACCACTTACCTGTTGGTCGGAAGCGGGCTGAGCGAGCAGGCCATCGCCAGCATGATGAACTTTCCGGGGCGCTGGACCGACCGCCAGCCGTGCGTGCTGCTCCGGTCCTCCTCGGAAGTCTGCGACTATGCGCCGGAGATTTCGCGCGTCGGTCGCCGCATCGCTGCTCGCGGCTGGCCCGGTCCGCTAGCGCTCGAGCTGGAAGTCGATAGCAAACGCTCGCTCTGCGGCCGCTTGTCACCGAAAATCCAGGACGTGCTCCTTCGCGACGGACGCTGGCTGACGGTTCAGATGCCGGCTCACAAAGCGATCGCCGAAGCACTGGAACTCTTGCCCGGTCCGGTGATCGCCGTGCCGCTGGCTGACAGTCACGGGAGGCCGATGACCGAGCCGCAATTGACTGCCGATCAACAAGCTTTCGAAGAGCTAGCGTTTTTGGTTGACGACGGGCCGACGCATTTTGGCGGCTTAGCTACGACGGTGCGCGTCGACGGCCACATCTGCGAAGTGGTCGAGCCAGGGGTACTCGATCAAAGTGTCCTGATTGCTCTCAGCCAGTTCGTGGTTTTGTTCGTCTGTACGGGCAACACCTGCCGCAGCCCGATGGCCGAGACGTTGCTGCGAGCCCAGCTGGGCGAGCGTTTTAAAGGTCTCTTTGCGGCTGGCCAAGCACCGCCTGCGGTCGCGGTCTCGGCCGGGCTGAGCGCATATCCCGGCGGCGCTCCATCGCCCGAAGCGGTTACGGTGATGCAGGGGCGCGGCCTGAGCCTGAAGGATCACCAAAGCCGCCCGCTGACGCCTCGCTTGCTCAAACAAGCCGATTTAATCCTGACGATGACGGCTTCGCACCGGCATGCGATCATTCAGCGCTGGCCCGAAGCCGCTGCCAAGACCTTTCTGCTCAGTAATAATGGCCAGGACGTGGCCGACCCTTTCGGGGGACCGACGCCCGCTTACGCAGCAGCTGCCGACGAGATCGAATGCTTTCTCAAGCCTTGGGTAGCCGGAATCGATGAGAGCTGGCTTCCGCACTGGAAAGCCTGACAGCCGACAGTCCGCCGGGCAGTAGCCCCGCGGTTGGCGGCACCGCCCGCGCGCTGGCTGCGCGCCGGCGGATTGGTTCCACGGCCCACTAAGCGGTTACAATATAAGTAGTGCAGTTCCGGACATTCGAATTATGCAAATTGCAATTGGCAGCGATCATCGCGGAGTCCAAGTCAAGTCGAAGCTGATCATCGCCCTGGAGAACCTCAAGCACGTCGTAGAGGACTGCGGTACTCAAGGGGAAGACAGCGTCGACTATCCCGACTTCGCTCGAGAAGTTTGTCAGCGGGTCGCCGAGCAGCGGGCCGATCGCGGCATTCTCATCTGCGGCACAGGGATCGGCATGTCGATCACGGCCAACAAGTTCGTCGGCGTGCGAGCGGCCAGCTGCTATGACGAGGTGATGGCCGAAATGAGCCGGCGGCACAACGATGTCAACGTGCTGTGCCTGCCGGGCGATCTGATTGGCAACCGCCCGGTTGTCGATCTGGTGCGCGTGTGGCTCGACACGGCCTTCGAAGGAGGCCGCCACGAGCGGCGCTTGCGCAAGATCGCCGAAATCGAATCGCAGGCCCACCAGAACGGCCAGCATACCGCTTAACGCGTGCGCTCGAACCTTGTGTCTTGTGTCTTGGTGGTTCAAACTTCCAATTACACCACTAAGGCACTAAGCAAAGTTCGAGCTGTTTGGCACTCACGAAATGCCGACGGGCAGGTCGATGCCTTCTTGAGCCAGGCATTCGGCGCCGAGCCAATCGTGCTGGAGCCCCATCCACACGAGCAGGCCTTTCTGAGCATGCATGCGATTGCCTGCTTGAGCAACGATGGCGCTGTGCGGGCTGTCGATCACTTCGTCGGTGATCTCTTCGCCGCGGCGAGCCGGCAAGCAGTGCATGATCTTGGCCTTGGGCGGCGCATGGCCCATCAGCTGCGCGTTGAGTTGGTACTGCGAAAAGATCGACCTGCGCTCGGCCGCCTCTTGTTCCTGACCCATGCTGGTCCACACGTCGGTGTAGACGAAGTCGGCTTCGGCCAGCGCGACGCTCGGTTCGGTCGACTGTTCGATGTCCGCTTGGGGATAGCTGCGGCGAATCTGCTTGATCCAGGCTTCCTCCATGAAGTACTCCTTCGGGCCGAGCAAGCGGAATCGCATGCCGACCATGGCCGCAGCCAGAGCCAGTGAGCGAGCCACGTTGTTTCCGTCGCCGACGAAGGTCATCATCCGGCCAGCGAGCGGGCCAGCGATCTCTTGCATCGTCATCAGGTCGGCCAGCGCCTGACAGGGATGGGCTCGGTCGGTCAGCCCGTTGATGATCGGTACGCAATTGAAGCCAGCCAGGTCCTCGACCGACGAGTGCTTCTTGGCGCGGCACACGACGACGTCAGCGTACTCGGCCAGGACGCGGATAAAGTCGCGCGTTGATTCGCGGCTCTGCCAGCCAACTTCCTGGCCCAAGAACATTGCCGCCCCACCCAGTTGCAAGATGCCCGCTTCGAAACTGACGCGCGTCCGCAAGCTCGGCTTTTCGAAGAGCATGGCTAATACGCGGCGAGCCAGCCAAGGCGGACGACGGCCCGAAGCCAACAACTGCTTGATCTGTTGGCTCAGCGAAAGGATCGTATGCAACTCCTGTTGGCTGAGTTCAAACAGGGTGATGAGATGGCGCACTTTAATTCATTTCCCGATTCACCAATAGAGATAAATGGCGCATCGCCCCACACCCGTCAGGCGGATGAAGGACGACGCGTCAGGCTGCGTTGTTATTGGTGGAAAAAGCGGCTAGACCTGCAAAGGTCCGATACCTGAAAGCGTCTGACAATAACTAGCGGCCTAGCGCGATGTCAACCCAGCACCGGGCCGCCCAAGGCGACGCCGCGCCGGCTGAGTGAGCTTTCATGTGCGCTCACTCCGGCGTGCGCCCCAACTTTGGTTAGCCGAGTAGTTCGCGGATCGCGTCCTTGGCGGTCTGGATCGCCTGCGGCAACTTCTCCGGCTGCTTGCCACCGGCCTGCGCCAAGTCGGGCTTGCCGCCGCCACCGCCACCGACGACCGGCGCCACGCGGCTGATCCACGCGCCTGCCGAGACGCCGCGGTCGACCAGGGCGCGGCTGATGCCGGCGACCAGCAACACTTTGTCGCTCCCTTCGCGGCTGGCCAACAGCACGGCCACGGGCGACTGGCTCTGCTGGCGGATCTGATCGATCCACTGCCGCATCAAGTTCGGCGTAGCCCCGCAGGTTTCGGCGACGATCACCGACGTTCCGCCGACTTGCTCGGCTTGTTGCAGCAAGCTGCTGGCCGATACGTCGCCGGTTCCGGCCAAGCGCTCGGCCTGCTCGCTGAGTTTGGTCTGTTCTTCAAGCAGCGACTTGAGCCGCGCGGGGATCTCTTGCGGAGCGACGTTGAGCGCTCGCGCCAGATTGCGAAGCGTGTTGCGCTGAGCCGCGTAACCGGTGAGTCCCGGCTCGGACGAGGCAGCGGCTTTCGGACTCGCGATTTCGCCGGCCGCAGCGGCCGCGCCGCCTCCGCCGAGTTGCTTCTTCAGCGCCCGCACCTGCTGCATGAGAGTTCGCGTCGCATCGACGAGCCCCTCCGGAGCACACCCCAGCGTCGCTGCCGCCTCGCGCAAGATGCTGTCGACCTGCGCTCGGTGCTCGGCCGCACGCTTGCCGGTGAGAGCCACGACGCGGCGCGTGCCGGCCGATACGCTCTCTTCGGCAATCACTTCGAACTCTTCCACCTGGCTGGTGTTGCTCAGGTGCGTGCCGCCGCAGAGCTCTTTGGAAAACTCGCCCATGCTGACCATGCGAACCGGGTCGGGATACTTTTCGCCGAACAGCATCATCGCGCCCGCCTTGCGTGCTTCCGACAGTGGCACGAGCTTCCAAGCGACCGATGCCGATTCGCGAACGCGCTCGTTGACCAAGCGCTCGAGTGTGTCGAGTTGCTCGTCGGTAAGCGAGTTCTGATTGGTGAAATCGAACCGCAGCCAATCGGCGTCGACCTTGCTGCCCTGTTGTTGGGCATGCCCGCCGATGCTGGTCTGCAGCGCATGATGCAGGATGTGCGTAGCCGAGTGCGCTCGCTGGATCGCCTGGCGACGTTCTTTGTCGACCTTGGCAGTGACTTTCTGGCCTTCCTTCAGCTCACCGCTCACGAGCCGGCCGTGATGCACGATCAGTTCGCCGGCCCGCTGCGTGTCGAGCACTTCGAACTTGGTATCGCCGCTGACGATCTCGCCGCGATCGCCGACTTGTCCGCCTCCTTCGGCATAGAACGGCGAGCGGTCGAGCACGACGCGCACCGGTTGGTTCGGATCGCCGCCGGCCATCAGCTTACCGACCAGATGATCGTCATCGGGCGGTCCGACGATGATGCCTTTGACTTCGGCCGGAGCTTCGGTCGTTTCGTAACCGAGGAAATCGGTGCGGAGCAGCGCTTCTTTGAGCGTTTCGACCGGACCGGTCTGGAACAGTTCGCCGCGCTCGCCGCCGCTGATCTTTTCATGCTCGAGCGTCGCCGCGCGGTAGCCGTCCCAGTCGAACGTCAAGTTGCGCTCGGCCGCCAGGTTTTGGAACAGCTCGGGTGGCACGCCGTAGGTTTGATACAGGCTCGCCGCTTCGCGTCCATCGACCATCACTCGATTGGCGCCGGCCATCGACTCGAAGACGTTTTCAATGCGATTGAGACCCGCGTCGATCGTCGAGAAGAAGTCGGCTTCTTCGCGGCGGATGACATCCTGCACGCGGCGGATCGTCTGGCTCAGTTCGGGGTAGCTGTGCTTCATCGCCGCAGCAACTGCGGGGACCAGGTTGTACATGAACGGCTCGCGCATCCCGAGCTGATGGCCGTCGAGCACCGCGCGGCGCAGCAGGCGTTTAATGACGTAGCGGGCTTTCTTCGGTCCAGGAATGACGTTTTCGTGGATGGCGAAGGTGCACGCCCGCACGTGGTCAGTGATGCGCCGCAGTCGACGGCCATTGTCGCTCTCGTACTCGTAGCGCGTCGAACAGACATCGGCGGCTGCTTGCACGATCGGGAACAGAATGTCGATGTGGAAATTGCTCGGGACGTTTTGCAGGACGCTGGCCGTGCGCTCCAGACCCATGCCCGTGTCGATGTTCTTGCTCGGCAGTGGCCGGAGATTGTTTGGCGGATCGCCGACGCGGTTGAACTGGGTGAAGACCAGATTCCAGATCTCGACCGACTTGCCGTTATCGAGCTGGTAGTAGATCTCGCTGCACGGACCGCAAACGCCGTCGGGTCCCTGGCTCGGCGCGCTGGCAGGCCAGAAGTTTTCATCTTCATCCATGCGGGCGATGCGATTGAAGGGCAGCCCGATCTTCTCGTTCCAAATCGTGGCCGCTTCGTCGTCGTCTTTGTAAACGGTGACGCTCAGGCGAGCCGGGTCGATCGCCAACCACTTCGGGCTGGTGAGGAATTCCCAGGCCCAGGTGATCGCTTCGGTTTTGAAGTAATCGCCGAAGCTAAAGTTGCCCAGCATTTCAAAAAAGGTATGGTGATACGCGGTGCGGCCGACGTTATCGATGTCGCCCGTGCGAAGACACTTCTGGCAGGTTGTCGCTCGCGTAAAGTCGAGCTTCACCTTGCCCAGGAAGTGGTCCTTGAACTGGTTCATTCCCGCCGGCGTAAAGAGAACCGAGGGATCCCAGGTCGGGACCAAGACGTCGCTCGGTTGGCGCGAATGCCCCTGAGACTGAAAGTACGAAAGATACTTTTCACGCAGTTCGTCCGTCTTCATATTCCGTCCTTGCCAACACCCTGGCGGGGGACTCGCCGCTGACACCCTCGGTCCGCGAACTCGTCGAAAATTACAAAATTGTTATATCGCGCCTCGGAGAAACCATGTGCGCGTTCGGCCGACCGGCCCGTGCTCGCGCCACGCTTGACCCCTCCAGCCGCGTTTCGTCCCGATGAGAGCACGACAATATAGCGTGCGCCTTGGAAAACGGCCATTCCGCTTTAACGCCTTCAAAAGCGGGAAAGCCGGCCGCACCGCTTTGAGCTCCGCGATGGCGCCGAAACGCCATCGATTCGCAGTCCGTTCACGGCAAAGCGGGGTTTGATGTACTAACCCACCCCGTTTAGCGGCTAGAATGGTACGCTCCGCCGACCAATCCCACCTCAAGATTTATGTCTATGGCAAACTACAAAGACAGCTCGACCCACGTTCGAAGTTCGGCCCGTGGCTCGTACCGCCGACCCGAGCACTTGTCTGACTGCTCGGGTTACTGTCCAGCGCCGGGGCCGCTGCCCGCGACTCGCCGCCGCTTGACTCTGCGAAGTCTTTCGCTGGCCTGCCTATGCACCTTGTCGCTCGGCGCGATCGGTTGTCACCATGCCGAACCGGCCGATGCGCCGGCGATCAAAGACGCCGCCGCCAAGAAGCAAGAACTGATCAAAGCCAAGCTCAGCCTGGTCGAGGAGCACTCCTGGCCGACGATCGTTCGCAGCCAAGGAAGTCTTGTCGCCGATGACCAGACCACCGTTGGCTCGCGCGTTGCCGGGCTCGTTTTCGAAACGTACGTCGATGTCGGCGATGCCGTCGAACCGGGCCAGAAGTTGGTGGCGCTCGACGATCGCGAATTTCAGTTGCAACTGGCCGCTGCCGAAGCGGCGCTGCTGCAAGCCCGCGCCCTGGTTGGTCTCAAGCCGGGCGATCCGGTCGCGCAGCTCAATCCGCTGAACGCTCCGCCGGTGCGCGAGGCGCGGGCGACGCTCGAAGAGACGACCAACCGCCGCCAGCGCTGGGAACTGCTCCGCAGTCAGAACGGCGTCACGGAAGAAGAACTGCAGACGCTGATCGCTGCCGAAAAGGTCGCCGAAGCTCGCTACGCTTCGGCGCTCAACAGCGTCAACAGCAACATCGCTCAAATCGCGGTGCGCTCGGCGGAAGTCGAACTGGCCAAGCAGCACATTCGCGATTCGCAGATCGTCGCTCCCTTTGCCGGTTACATTCAGCAGCGCTTCGTGGCTCCCGGCACGTTCGTGCAGATCGGCAATCCGCTGGTCGGGATCGTGCGGATCGATACGCTTCGCTTTCGCGGAACGGTGCCCGAGCGCTTGGCGACCGAGCTGGAAATCGGTCAGACCGTTCGCTTGGCAATCGAATCGGTTGCCCAGCCGGTCGACGCCAAAGTGACGCGGATCAGCCCAGCGCTCGACATGGCCAGCCGCTCGCTGATGTTTGAAGCGACGGTCGACAACCACGACGGCGCGCTGCGAGCCGGCTTGTTCGCTCAGGCGGAAGTGGCCATCGATCCGGCCGCCCGAGCGATGGTCGTCAACGAATCGTCGCTGGTCGAATTTGCGGGAACGCAGAAGGTCTGGAAAGTCGTCGATGGAGTCGCCACCGAGCAGGTTGTCGAGCCCGGTCGTCGCAGCAACGGCTTGGTCGAGATCGTCACCGGCTTGAAAAGCGGCGATCAGATTCTCATCAACGGCGCGCTCGGACGCGCGGCCAAAGTCGTCTCCGATGCTGGCCCTGAGCGCATCAGCCCGGCTGCGCTGGCAGCGGCAACTGGCGTCCGCACTCAAAACGACGCGGGTGCATCCGAAGCTGTCCCGCCGCCCGGCTCGAAGGTGACGACCGTTACGACCGCAGCCAATCATCCGCCTGCCCAGGCATCTCAAGCAACTGGAGCTGCTGCAAACGGCACCGCGGCAACCAGCACTTCTGCGAGCAGCCCGGCTGCTACCGACAGCGCCCCTGCTGCCAGCGCCCCTGCTGCTAGTGGAACTGCCGGTAGCGAAGTTCAGCGGCCTAGCACGGCCGACGCATCAGCGCAGCCCGCTAGAGCTCCACAGGTACCCAACAGCCCGCAATCGGGCGATCAGAACGCCGGCTAGACATTCCCTCTTGGAAAAGCCTCCCTCAGAAGGAGGCTTGCCTTTTCATTCCTCTGGCCGTCGCGGCCGGCTTTCCGACTTCGCAGAACTTGCGCGGTCGTTGGCGGCGCCGGCCGGTCACCCGCCTGAAAATTAAAACCGCTCTCGAAGGTTGGCAGTTAGGAGCTCGCGTCGATGTATTGGTTAGCCGAAGTATGCGTGCGGCGGCCCATTTTCGCTCTGATGTTGATTGCGGCGCTGGTCGTCGCGGGCGTCGTCGCCTTTCCCAAGCTGGGCGTCGACCGCTATCCGAGCATGGACATGCCGACGATCATGGTCCGAGCGACTTATCCGGGGGCGGCCTCGGTCGAGGTGGAGGCTGAGGTAGCGCAAGTGATCGAGGATGCCGTGGCGACGGTCGCGGGCATCGAAGAGCTCCGCTCGATCTCGTCCGACGGCAGTGCCTTTATCCTCATCACGTTCAATCTCAACCGCAATTTAGACGCGGCTGTCCAAGACGTGCGCGACGCTGTCGCGGCCGTCCTTAACCGGTTGCCGCCGACCGTCGATCCGCCGATCG